>DAORHS010000266.1:0-6307 GCA_035438165.1 Prosthecobacter sp. | reverse complement strand
ACCTGCCGCGCCCAGGTGGCATACGCCGCCAGTCGATCTTCGCGCGATCCTTGGGGAACCTCAAAGGCCTGCCCTCGCGGCAAAGGCGAAGCGGACTCTGCCATCGCGGACGCCGGAACAGCTTCCACCCTGTCACCATCGCCAGTGACAGGCGATGCTGTGTCATCGCCCGCCCCCTCCTCAGCGTCTGACACGGGCGTGTTCAGGTCCGTCTTGTTCTCAGCCGGCAAAGTTTCAGTCACCCGCGTCAGGATGCCCGCATCCATGGCACGTTGCCGGATCGCACGCAGCTTGTCCCGGATCCGGCTCAGCGGCAGTGCGGCGGCTGGGTTGTGCAGCCGCTCGCCAGGCTCATCCTCCGGCAGGATTTCTTCCGGAAGTGTCGGCGTCATTTCAGCAGCTTTCGGGGAGGAGGGCGGTGCAACCGGTTCCATCCAGCCTCCGGCAAATCCCGAGAATTCGCCGAACACCTCGGGAATGACGTTCGGTGCGGTCTCGATCTCCAGCGCTTTGAACGCCTCATCCGAAAACGGCTCCTGCGGTGCAATCTGCGCCACCAATCCCTTGATGTGATCGGCGTCAATCCATGAGACTTGCATGGCCATGCTCCTTCTCCCGTTCTTTGGTCAGTCCCGTGCGTTGCTCCAGTTCCGCGGCGATTTGATCAAAAATCAGCGCCTCCGGCGGCGGATTACGCTTCGTCAACGCCACCGGCACGCCGAGCGCGCTCGCTTCCAGAAACGAAGGCAGGCGCGGAATGCTCTGCTGAAACATCAGATTCGCCGGCAGCATCTCGCGCAGCTCGCGCGCCACCTTGAGGCTCATTTCATTTTCACGCATCACCATCGTCAGCAGGATGCCCGCCACGCGCACACCCGCACCCTCCGCCCGAAAACGCGCCAGCGTCTCCAGCAGATGCGGCACACTCCGGATCGCCAGAGGCTCCGCCTGCTGCGGCAGAACCACAAAATCACACGCTTTTACCACCGCCTCCGTCGTGCTGCTCATCCCGGCGGCCGTGTCCATCAAAACCACATCCACGCCACGCAGCTCCGCACTGCGCAGCAGGTCCGCCAGCCGCGCCGGCACCTCGTGCACCGACCAGCCCTGCCTCGCACACGTGTCATACTGTCCGGCAGGCACGATCTCGAGCTCCGGCAGCCGCGTCGGCACCACAATCTTGCCCAGATCACCGCCACGAATGAGAAACTCATGAAACCCTTCACGCACCTTTGTGCTTTTGGCCAGCGACAGCCCCACTCCGCCCTGCGGGTCGGTGTCAATCAACAGCACACGCCACCCGCGCCGCGCCAGTGAGTAGGCGAGATTGATGCACAACGTGGTTTTCCCCACGCCTCCCTTTTGACTTGCCGTTGCGATTGCGATCACGCCGCGATGCTAGGATGGCTTTGCCGAATGGCAAGGAGGTTGCGCACAACACCGGTCAGTATTACATCATGACAGTCCGTGCCTCCCCGCAGGTTCTGCTCACACCTCTTCATTCAAGCATTCCGATGAAATGGCATTCATACCTCCTCCTGGCGTTCGCTTTGCTTGTTCCATCCTGCGACAAGCATGCAATCCTTGAGCGGGAGATCGCCACTTTGGAGCTCGCCGCCAAAGCAGACCAGGATGCCGCCCAAAAATATGAACAGGACATTGCCGCGCTCGGTAGCATGAGCATCGAGGACAAGTTCAAGCAACAGAGGTTGGAAGCGGAGGCAAGAATCCTCGCCCTCGAATTCGACAACGCCGCCCGACAGCGCAAGTGGTCGGCCATCGAAGCCGAATTTGCAAAACTCAAGCCTGCCGCTGAAGCCTACAAGGCGGCCCACGCCCGCTGAACCCGCACCCCTGACCTCTTGTGTTCGAGTTCCGTTTCAGCACCTTCCTCAAGTTCCTGCTCCTGCTCGCCGCCGTGCTGGGAGGGTGTGAATACCTCTCCAGAACGGACAAGCTCAACGCACAGCTTGACGATGCACGTTCCCTTGCCGCGTCCACCAAAGAAACGGTTGAAACTCGCAGACAGGAATGGACGCAACTCAAGAGCGCCAGAGACAAGCTCGATGCGGCCCTGAAACGCGAGAAAGAAACGCTCCAGCAGCGTGACGAACTGGATCAAAGGCAGCGCAAGCTTGAGGGAGAAATCAAATACTTGGCCGGATCCATGAGCGAATTTGTCGCGCAAGTGCGGGCAGCAGACATCGGTAGCGAGATCAAGGAACTCAAACTGCCGGAAGGCGGCAGGCTTCAGAATGCAAAAATCCTGAAAATCGACAACGGCTCCATTTCTTTGCTCCACGAAAACGGCGTTGCTAGCCTGCGCGTCAGCGCGGACGAGTTACCGGCTGATTTAGTGAAGAAATTTGACCTGGGAACGAACAGCATTGCGGAGCGACTCCAGCAGTTGAATAACCAGCTTTGAAGCTCCCTTGTTCGTTGAAACCCGCGTTACCCTTCAATTCTAATAAGGACTGCTGCATTTTCTACTGTGGAAATATGTTCTTCCCAAGATTTGCCGTTCTTGTCCGCTGGGGGTGATGCCTCAGTGGTGGCTGACGCCTCCTCGACGACGAGCGTCGCCCCGCCTACTTTGCGGCATAAGTTCACCAAATGCTCAGCTTTGATGGCATAGTTAACATTTTGATGGCTCACAATTTTTGGATTCAAAGTGGAGACGATCACACCCACAACTTTGCCTTTGTCATTGACCAAAGCACCACCTGAGTTGCCCGGCTGTATCGGAACACTGATTTGATATTGGTCCGCGCTGTCTCGCAGTCCAGTTAGGGAGCTTATCGAGCCATCCGTGTATTTGGCGTTTTTTCCCTGAGTGGTTGGGCGCGGGAAACCGATGGTGAAAACCTTATCGCCCAAATGGGCCACCATGGTTGAAATCGGTAGATGCACCTTCGGCTCATAGTCGATTTTCAAAACAGCTAGGTCATGATCCTCGTCGCTGGTTACCAGTCTGGCGTCGTAGATTTTGCCCCCAGTGCTGACAGTGATGGTCCGCGCGCCTTCGATGACATGATGGTTGGTGGCGATGTGCCCTTCTTTTGAGACGAAAAAACCACTGCCAAATCCTAACAAAGAACCCTTCTGGCCCCCTTCGGTGGGCTTCATGTCATCGTCATACACAACATCATAACCAAATTTCATCAAATGGCGGATGGCGGCTGTCCGATCCGTGTGATAGATCGGTGCCTCACCTTCACTTCCGCGATCGGAATACTTGTATTTTCCGGTGACGAAGACCTGTGAGGATATCGCTGCATGCTGGCTGGCAACAACCACACGATCAGATAAGCCCCAGACCAAGGCCATTTTGGCTGGCCCGGACACATCCACTTCTCTGTTCTCGGTGAATATTTTTTCGGTATTGCTCAAAGGGTTGTACGAACTTCCAGTGACCACTTCAACCTGCACTTTTTTTCGTTCAGATACAGCGCACAACCAGCCTGCGTTCACCTTCAAGATGGGTTTAATCTTGGCTTCATAATGCAGGCTTTCCACCATGCTCTGAGCTTGCTCATACTCACGGCGCTTGCTGTCCTGTGCCGCTTGCTCCTTCCCAAGTTTTTCTTCGTGTTCCATGGCCTTCTGCCGATCCCAGCCCAGTTTTTGAGCTACGTCGGGGGGCAGCTCTGAAAATTTGACTCTGGCTACACCACTATTGCCAAAAAATTTGAGGCCGCTTGGATCTACCGACTGTAATTCTTGTGTTTTGAAAACACGACCATCTCTTGTTCGGATTTCAGTCAACTTGCTTTTAATCTGCGCGACTTGATCCACCAGCTCAGCAGCAACTTCGGGCATATCAGGAACACTTATTCCCAACGCTTTTGCTGATGCTGGTTTCAACTCGCTTTTGAGCATGTTGGCAATTCCGTCAGCATGTCTGAATTTTACATGAGTGGTGGTTTCATCTGTCACAACGACATCGGTGTATCGCTTACCCTTGATGGTTTCCAAGTCTCCCGCACAAATGTTAGTTCCAAGCCATGCCGAGGCCAGGAGAATAACGCTGATTAAATTTACATATTTTTTCATCACAGCGTTTTTATTAAACGCCCCAGTCATGATCAAGCAATTTTTACCCAAATGTAAGATTACTGCCCGCCCGCCACTTCTGGATTCAGCGGCGTGTAGTGTTCCAGATAGCCGATCATCATCTCATCGAAGGTCTGCTGGCCCCAGCGCACGTTTTTCGTTGGATCGGGATTGGCTGGGTTGCCGGTGCTGTTGTCGAAGACGGCGGTGATTTTGATGGTGGTGCCGCGTGGGAGGAAGCGGGGCATGGCGTAGTCGTAGCGGAGCTGCCAGTTGAAGTCGTAGCGCGGGATGTCGAGCAATGTCTCGGTTTTGCCATCGGGTGAGACGGCTTCGAATTTGAAAGCCTTGCCACGCACATGCATGTGCGCCATCCAGGCCATCGCATTGATGTCAGCGGGCAGCTTGCGCTGGGCGGTTTCGACATGATTCGCGGCCCCGGCAGGAATGCTGATGCGCGCGTTTGGCAGCGCGGTGGTGTGAACGATGTATTTCGGGGGCTCCTTGGCAAACAGCAGCCCCATGCGCATCGTGTCCTGCACGGCTTTTCCATTCGGCGTGTAGTGAATCTGAAAACTCACCGTCGCTCCGGCGGGCAGTTTGCGGGCAAACCCTTCTGGATAGACCTGCTTCGTGTTGCCCGGAACATAGGCAGCCCAGTAGCCTTCGCCGCCTTCATCACCACCACCGCGCACCTTACGGCCTTTTTCAAAGACGGACACGATGACGTGATGCACCACCTGGCGCTCGGTCGGCAGGATTTCATAACCACGCACCCAGTGATCCTCGGGAAAGTCGGTGGTCACAGTGACATGCTGGTAGGGCATTGTTCCCTCGGCTTTGATCGAGATCGACCGCGCTGCCGCAATGATGACATCCGGCTTGCCGATGCTCCACTCGGTTGGGAACTGGCGCGGCTTGGGAGCATCCGCCACGTCACCTTTCGGACGATCGGATGCCAGCCAGGCGAGCAGATCGGTGCGGTCACGCTCCGAGAGAGAACGATCATTGGACCAAGGCGAATGCGTTGAGCCTTCAAGCGGCGCGGCAAACCACGGTGGCATCGCCCCGCGTTCCACCTGCTTGCGGATCATGCCCGCGTGCTCGACCACCGCATCGAATGAATCCAGCGCAAACGGGCCCACGTCGCCTTCATGATGACATTCCACGCAGTTCGCCTGCATGATGCGGGCGATGTCGCGATGGTAGGTCACATCCGTGCTCGCAACGGCGTTTTTGACAGGCAAATCGAGCGCACATCCCGGAGCACTTGTCGCGGCGATCTCTGCAGGCTCGCCGCTCAGCATCACAGCGACGGCATCGCGCAGGTAGTGGTGCTGTGGCTGTTCCTTCGAATAACCGAGGCCATATTGGTCATTCAAGGCACCTCGATAAAAGAGCGTGCGTGTAGCATCGAGGAGAAAGACTTCCGTGGTGGTCGTCGCCGCCAGTGTTTGCGCGAGTTTGCCGTCCGCGTCGAGCGCGACCTGCGACTTCAAACCGCGTTCGGCGATGAACTTGGTGATTTCGTCGTTCTTCTGTCCTGGAGGAGCATTCACGAGCAGCAGGTTCACCCCCTGCCCTTTCAGATCACTTTCCAAGCGCACGGTCTCCGGTGCCAGTTTACCGCTGATCGGGCAGCTTGAACTGAACAACGCGATCACGAGTCCGTTTTTCCCTGCAACAGCGCTAAGTTTGATCTCCCCCCCGTCCAGCGTCTTCAGCACGAGGTCTTCCACCATTCGACCGACGCCATGCTCGCCGCCTTTGAGAAATTGCGGCGCCTCTTTGAAAGACGGATCTTCATTAGCCGGCTGGATCGGACTTCCCGTCGTCGTGCCGCCTCCGGCAACACCACGTTTGCGCAGGCTGGCGAGCGTCTTGACGGCCTCATCGAGCGTCACGCTGCCGTTCTTGTCGGTGTCGAGGCCATTGAACCACTTCTTGTTCGGCAGTTCCTCCTCCGTGAGCCTGCCATCACCGTCTTTGTCCAGACGCTTGAACAGGCTGCTGGTGTCCGAACCGCCAACGAGGTTCTGCGCCTTGCGCACGCTTTGCAGCGCCTCGTCGCGGGTGAGCGTGCCGTTTTTATCGGCATCGAGCGTCCTCAAATACGCGGCGCTGTTCATCTCGTCACCGCTGATAACGCCGTCGCTGTTCTTGTCGAAGGCTTTGAATTTCTCATCAAACTCCGTGAGCTGCGCCTGGGCACGCAGTCCGATGACGGAAACGGCCAGCAGGGCGCCGGCGAGGA
>DAORHS010000265.1:0-6309 GCA_035438165.1 Prosthecobacter sp. | reverse complement strand
AGGTGCTTGAACGGGGCGGTCTCGCCCTTCATGTCCGGCGGCGGGAAGCTGGTGGGATAGCTGAAGCGGCCGTCCGGGAAGCGTTTGACGCGAGGATCCTTGAAGAAGATTCGCAGCGCCTCGGTCTCGCCATAGACGGCATCCATGAATTTCATGAAGCGCCGGCCTTCCGCGCCTTTTTCACCGTCGAGATGGCAGAAGAAATAGACGACCAGCACGGAGCGGAAGTACAGCTCCCCCATCTTCTTGTTCGAGGTGTCGGCGATGCCTGACCACGTGGCGCGGTTCATCGTCATGTGCGTCTCCAGATTGCCGATGTCGGCGGCATAGCCGCGCTTTTCCATCTCCTTGATGTGGTCGCGGATGCTGGTCTTGTGGGCGTCGGCGCGGAATTTGCCGGCGTTGTAGGGCAGCATCTCGGTGTATTCGGCGGTGCCTTCGATGACCCACACAGGGAGGAAGGTGAGGTAGTCGTCCATCACCTGATGGGTGATTTCATGGATCAGGGTACCGCCGTCGTAGTCGGCGTCCTTGGCGTAGGTTTTGCCGAGGAGCTTGAGGCCGATGCTGGGAAAGGGCACGCGGAAGATCTTGTCCCCGCTCATGTACACCCCGCCGGAATTTTCCGGGCCGCCGGCGGCGATGTAGTCGTTCCGCGTTTCATACAAGGCGGCTTGGTAGCGCTCAAAACCTTCCGGCGGCTGGCAGACGATGCCCCAGGGCAGCGAGGAGACGAGGGCCTTGGTAGCTTCAAACGTGCGTGCGATCTCCTTCATCACAAGACCGGCCAGTTTCGCCTGCGAAGTGAACTCGAAGCCCTCCGAACGGTAGATGCACTTCCGCGCGGCGGGATTTTCCTCGACGATCTGGATCTCGACGGACTTCGTCGGCACGACGACATTTTCCGGCCAGGTGCGCTTTTCGAGAGGGACACGGTTCAATGAAGCAGCAGCAATGGCGGGCGTGGCCGCCTCGGCGACAGGTGCCGCAGGAGCGGGCGCCAGGCTCTTCACAAACGCCTGATCCTCAGCGCACAAACGCGCGAGCGGGATCTGATGCTCCTTCCCGTCCGCCATCTTCAACGTGACGCTGTCGGCCGTGGCACTGACAAACCCGGCCTGGATGATGCGTCCCTGCGCATCCTTCCACGGGCGCAATGTAGCATCCTGCGCGAGCACGCCGAATGCAATGAAGGCTGTCGCGATGAAGAGACTGCGGTTGGCGGGCTTCATGGTGCCTGTGCATATCATGAAGCCGGAATTAAGGCAAGACGGCGCTGCAAATGATGCGAGAATCGGTCACGTGGCCTGCGACCTGCTTGTCATTCAGGCGGCGCCGGTTTTGCTGCTCCCGATTTCGATGGTTCCCGATTTCCCCACCTCCCCCCGCGCCCTGCTGCACGTCTTCAACCGCTACCTCTTCCGGGGTGGCGAGGAGTTGATCGCGGACAAGATCCATGCGGACCTTTCCGCTGTGCACGACATGACCTGGTGCCGGTTTGAGAGCTCGGAATGGACCGAAGCGGAGGCTCCCTCAAAACTGGGCCAGGCGATGCGTTTGTTTTACAACCGCGAGGCACGCCGCCGCTTTGAGACGGCGCTGGACACGAGCGGCGCGGGCGCGGCGGTGTTTCACAACATTCACCCGGTGGGCTCCCCCTCCCTGTATCACGCGGCGCTGCAGCGCGGGCTGCCGGTGGTGCAGTTCCTGCACAATTACCGGCCCTTCTCCGTCGGCGGCACGCTGCACGTGAACGGGAAGCTGGAACCCGACGCGCTCTACGGCAGCTACTGGACCGAGGTGCGTGCCGGCGCGTGGCAGAACTCGATCGTGAAGAGCGCTCTGTTTGCACTGATGCTCAAGGGCCTGCATCGCAGCGGCTGGCTGCAAAGTGTGAAGGCCTGGGTCGCGGTGTCCGACTTCATGCGGCAGAAAATGATCACCACCGGTGCGCTGCCAGCCGACCGTGTGCACACGCTGCGTCACGCCTGGAACGCACTGCCACAGGCGCCGGTGGTCGAGGATGCGGGGTACTATCTCTTCATGGGCCGCCTGACCGACACCAAGGGCGTCACCCAGCTGCTCGATGCCTGGGATCAACTGCGTCAGCAGCTCGGCAAAAACACGCCCCTGTTGCACATCGCGGGTGAAGGCCCGCTGGAGGATGCGGTGCAGCAGCGCGTGCGCACGAATCCGTACATCGGCCAGCTCGGACACGTCGGCGGTGAGACGAAGCGCGAGGCCCTGCGCCGCTGCCGGGCGGTGATCGTGCCCTCCACCTGGTGGGAGCCGCTGGGGCTGGTGGTTTACGAGGCCTATGACTACGGCAAGCCCGTGCTGGCCGCGAAGTCAGGCGGCCTGACCGAGATCGTGCAGCACGGCGTCACAGGCCTGCAGCATGAACCGGGCGAAGTGGACGGCATCGTCCGCGATGTGCTGGCCATGGAGTCCACGCCAGCCACGGCGCGTCTCGTGATCGGCCGCGCCGGGCGTCAGTGGCTGCTGCGGGAAACCAGCACGCAGGCCTGGCTGCAGCGCTTTGAGGAGATTCTGGACGGAGCGGTGACAGCAGAAGGCTGAAGTTGGCTGTTGTTTGCCGTTGTTGGCGATGGTTGACAGTGGTTTTTCCAAACCGGCACGACGACGACTTCCAACACATATGTGACGACGGGCCTCTGGGTTCCGGCAAGCAACCGTCAACCATCGTAAACCACGGCCAACCACTGCAAACTCATCTCCTCCCCCTCACTGCATGATCGTCACCCGCGTGCCCACGCCGACGTGCTGGAAGATCGTCTCCGCCATGTCACCCGGCAGGCGGATGCAGCCGTGCGAGGCGGGAGATCCCGGATGCGGAATCGGCCCCGCATGCATGCCGACGCCGTAGCCGGTGATGCGCATCCAGTACGGCATGCGAGCGCCGACAAAATGACCGCCCGGCGGAACTCGGGACACGCCGGCCGTCGCGTTGCTGTTCACCACATTGCCATGGCGGTCCACGATCATGCCGTATTTGTTGGAGCGCTTGTCGGCGATTTTTTCCATGATGCGGAAGGTGCCGGTCGGCGTGGCATAGCCGCTGCGGCCCGTCGCCACATAGGTCCAGCCCACGTTCTGGCCGTTCTTGAACAGATAGGCCTTCTGCTGGCTGAGATCGATGTTCACGCTCAGCGGCCCGGGCCGGCCGCTGCCATGCCACACATACAGGGGCGACTGAGAAGCGAACGGCGGCATCACCAAAAGCGGACGCCGCACCATCTCCCGGCGTGCGGAAAACAGCGGATACTGCGGCAGCTCGCACTGGCAGAGCAACAAAACACCAACAGCAGCGAGCGAAAGACGGATGGTTTTCATAGCGGATTCGATCTTAGAAGCACGATCCGCGCCTGTGCAACCCATCCGCTAGAACCAGTACAAGGTTTTTTGTTTCACTGGCTTCGCTGATTCCAGTAAATCTTAACATTCTTGCTACGACGGCCCGCTCCGATGATTTCCAAATCCTGATCGCCATCCAGATCCGCGCACACTGCATCTTCGCAGGCCATGCCCCCGTCGTCGATGAAGGCCTCCTGCCAGCCATTGCCGTCCTCCTTCGTCGTCCAAAACAGCTTCACCGCCACCTTGCCGATCTTCTGCTGCGCACGCCAGCCAACGACGATCTGGCGGTTGTTCAAGCCGAGCAGATCATGCGTGGCGATGGCGTGGCCATCCACAAGCTCGCTCGTGATCACGTGCCGCTGCCATTCGCCGTTTTTCGGACCTTCCGGCTTCGGCGTGTAGATGACGAGTTTGTCCCCATGCATCGGCTCGATTGTCACGATGTACGGCTGCCCGCCGGAAAAGGCGCCGTAGCGTACCTCGCCAGCGCCTTGCAGCTCGGGGCTGTCCTTCGGGTGCTTTGAGATCCAGTGCTCCTTCCAGCCGCCGTCGGTTGGGTCCAGCCGCACCACGCCCTCGCGTCCGGCCAGCAGCAGGCTTTCCGCCTCGCCATTGGGAGCGGGAATGATCTCCAAGTTGTGCGTCTTGTGCATGCTGTCCTGCACCACGGTGGTGTTCCACTCCTTGTGCGGATCATCCGGCATGTGATACGCCAGCACGCGCACGCCGGCGCCTTCACCGTTCTTGTCGTTGCCACGACCGTGCAGCGGCACGACGACGAGATCATAACGCCCGCCGCGATTGCGCACCCACTTCATGCGGTGCGTCACCGGCTCATGCGCCAGCTTCACCGGCTCCCACTTCTGCGTGCGGTCGGCCGGCGGGATCAAATAAAACACCGCGCCGCTGTTCACGGTGTCGCCCGGATTCCATTCCGCGCCCACGGCGATCTCGCATTTGCCATCGCCGTTGATGTCACGGGCCGCGATGCACACGTGATCCTTTTCGGTCAGTTGCTCGGCGATGACATGCTTCTTCCACGTCGGATTCTCATACCAGACGATCACCTTGCTGTCGGCCAGCAGGATGTCCGTCTTCCCGTCCCCGTTCACGTCCGCCACAGCCAGCCCGTAGCCGATGCCGACCTCGGCATCGATGAGTTGTTCTTTGAAGTTCGGAGTTTGAGCCCGCACAACAGCGGCGGCCAGCAGAAGGAAAGCGAGAGTGATTTTCATGCAGCGCGCAGCCTAGGCGAAGCCGCCGTCATGAAGCAAGCTTTCAAAATAGGTTATGAGTTAAGGGTTATGTGATTGGCTCGGAACTCATCACTCCTAACTCTTAACCTCCAACTCCTACACCTTCCTTCTCCACCGCATCCCCAGCGCCACGCTCCACTGATACTTCCGCGCATGCTCGCGGATCAGGAACGGCATGTCGCAGGTCTTCGAGAGATCAAAATGCGGCTCCAGCAGCGATGTGAGCCACTCCCGCGTCGAACCCTGCGGCCAGTTCCCACGCGGTGTGAATTCTTCCAACCAGGTGCAGGGCGTTGTCAGCAAAAGCTGTCCGCCAGGCCGCACCAGACCCGGCAGACGCTCGATCAGCTTCAGCGGATCGGTCAATCGGCACAGCAGGTTCGCCCCATGCACGATGTCGTAGTCGCCAAGATCACCACGCAGGTTCATCGCATCCCCTTGCTCGAAGCGCACTCGATCCCGCCTCAGATTCTCCGGCACACGCGCCACCAGCGGGGTCCGGGCGCTGCCTTCATCCACGCGTTCGTAATTCATGCTGCCATCACGCGCCAGCGCCGCCGCCGCCTCGACAAAACTCTGCGAGTAGTCGATGCCCAGCACGCTCACGCCGAAATTCGCCAGCTCAAAGCTCGACCGCCCCACTGCACAGCCCAGATCCAGCGCCACCGCCTCACAAGGCGTGCGCGGCAGATCGATCAGCTCCATCACCGTCCGCACCGGAAAGCCCAGAGCCTCACGCGGCCCGTTCTCCCACGGCAATACTTCAGAAGGCTGGCCGTAGTGAAACAGCAGGTATTCGTCGAGCAGGCGACGGGTTTCGTAGATGTTGGAATTCATGATGTAGTCCGCGAGTCCTCTCGCGGCGAATAAACTGCGATGCCATGACTCCGCATCGCGTCTGGGGTAGCTTGCCGCGAGCGGAGCGGACTCGCGGACTACGCCAGCGCCTCCAGCAAGTATTTCGACGGCTGAAAGTGCTCGTTGAGCACCGTGATCTTGCCATCGCGGAACATGCGCGTCTGCTTGATGTCGAAATTCGGCGTCTTGTGCGGCGCGAAGAGGATGTCGTCGTGCGTGGCGTTTTGATGACGCTTGAACTGCGCGGGCGTGATGTGACCGCCGAGATGATCATCGCGACCGGTGGCGAGATGGCAGGTGCCGAGCACTTTTTCGTCCTGGATGTCCGCGCCGGAAACCGGCAGCACCTGCGTGCCGAAGCCGAGCTCGCCGAGCACGCCCGTCATCGGATCGTCGGCCAGTTTCGCGTTGTGCGCATCAATCGTGCTCTGTTTCCCTTCAATGAGTTCGGCCTTGATGATGCGACCGCCGGTGACGGTGAGTTTGCCGAGCGTGCCGTCTTCGTATTTGAGCGGGAACGTGCCTTCGGCTCCCGTGGGAACGAAATAAACCTCGCCCGCAGGCAGGTTCGCGATGTCCGGCGTGTCGCCCTGGCAGAGGCCGTGGCTCTTCTGCGCCTCCTGGCGGTCCAATTCGAGACGAATGGACATCTCAGGGCCATTGGCGACCGTGAAATCGATCTCCACCCAGTCCGCCCGAGTCATGGCGAGGCGAAGCTTTTCGGCATCACGACTGACCACTTCGTAATCCACAGCGAGGCCGGAATTGAGGATCACATCATTCACCCCATGCAGCGTGGCGCCGCGGAATCCATACT
>DAORHS010000264.1:0-6314 GCA_035438165.1 Prosthecobacter sp. | reverse complement strand
GGTCCGCAGCTCGCCGGACACCAAATCAGCGGCGGCAAAGTCACGCTGAGCTTCAAGCACCTCGGCAAAGGCCTCGCTTTCAAGAATGGCGACAAGCTCCAGGGCTTCAGCATCGCCGGAGCCGACAAAAAGTTCGTCTGGGCCGATGCCGTGATCGAAGGCGACCAAGTCGTCGTCTCCTCCGCCAGCGTCCCACAGCCCGCCGCCGTGCGCTACGCGTGGAGCAATGCCTTCCAGTGGGCGAACCTCTTCAATCTCGACGGCTTCCCCGCGCAACCGTTCCGCACGGATGAATGGTGAGTTTTTGGATTGTCAGGCCATCTGATTTCGCTCAGCCTCTGCGTTTTATTTTTTAAAACGCATGGCAAACACCGATCTCGACACCCTCGCCAAAGCACCTCTGCTGGTCTATCTCGCAATCTCAGGAACAAACTCCGGCCCCACCGCGACAGACATACGTCGTTTCAATGAATTCATAGAGGAGGCCATCGGCGCAAACGCCAGGATGTGTGCATACACGGATGTCATGCGACATTTGGCCGGGAATTACCCGCGTCTCCAAGAAGAAGTCTGCGCGGCAGGCAACACCGCCCCTTTGATTCAGGCGGTTCAGCCGGTGTTGGGTCAAAAAATGCCTGCTGACGAACGCTTTCGATTTGTTTCCCATCTCGGTCGGATTGCTTTTTCTGCGGCACGCGATGATACGGGAACCCCCATCCCGGAGCGAATCGCCGTGTCGCAGCAGCTCCAAGGCGCATTTGGATTTCCTGGTTATGCCAGTTACAGCAAGCGTTTCACCGACGGGATGGAGATCACAAACTACTGGCCGGGCAATGATCCCGCCTTGCAAAGGTTCAGTGACGCTGAACTGCGCAAGCTGGCAGCCGTTTTTGGCCTTCTCTTCGCGGCTTTGTCCGGCTGTCACGCTGGTGATATTGGCGATGCCAAGGAAGCATCAGTAAAACAGTGGCTCATGGCAGGCTATGCCGTGGGACAGGAGGCGTGTCCTGTTCATGCCTTGCTCCGCTATCTGGACCAGTTGTTCATGCTGGTAGGGATGGAAGTTCAGTATGCGCAGGGCTCCCAACCTGTGTTTGTGGAGGGGCTCGCCCTTATGAAGGAGAAGCTGAGCGAGCCTGAGCAGGCGATGTTCATGCAATTCTTTCACGCCTTGGGAGCTGTGATCGTAACGTCTGATTCGCCTGCAGTGGCGCATGACATGCTGAAGAAGATTACCTCCCTGATGAAGGGTGAGCCTGTCGAATATTCGGGATCGGGGCTGACGGATAAGGAATGGGATGTGTTGAGCCTGGGCCTCGTTGCGAGCTTTTTGCTGGTGGCTGCTGCAGATGGTAAAGTCGGCGCCAAAGAAACCCAGGCATTTACTGGTATTGTTTATTCAATGACGGAGGTGGCGAACCTCGGCCTCGCGGTTCAGGCGGCAGCGCGCATTCCTGACAATATGCATAGGTTGTTGCCTCTGGTCACTTCCGGCAAAATACCACCACCACAGTTTGTGCTCGAAGCACTGGAAGTCGCCGCGACTCGACTCGCGGAAGTGGAGTTCCATGCCTACCGAAGGATTGCGATGATGATTGCAGAAGAAACTGCCAAAGCTGAGGGCGGCGGCTTTTTGGGCTTTGGTTCGAAGATCAGCGCTGAGGAACGCAAAGTACTCGATGGCTTGAAAAAGCTGTTGGGCTTTACTTGAGTGTCATCTTTGTGCTGCGAACACGTCTGAGCCTGTGCTAGCGTTTCGCGTGATTCGTTTCGCCCTCGCCGCCGCACTTCTGATCTCCTTCGCTTCCTGCGGGAAGTCGCGTCCACGTGCGGATCTGGTGTTCATCAACGGCGCGGAGCCGGAGAGCATCGATCCGGCGATCGTGACCGACCAGGTCGGCATGCGCATTGCCTCGGCGTTGTTTGAGGGCCTTTGCCGCATCGATGAAGCAGGCCGGCCGCAGCCGGGCATGGCGGAGCGCTGGGAAAAATCGGAGGACCGCAAGACCTACACGTTTCATCTGCGTCCGAACGCCACTTGGAGCGATGGCGTGCCGTTCACGACGCAGGATTTCGTCTATTCCTGGCGCCGCGTGCTCGATCCGGACTTCGGTGCAGACTACGCCAGCCAGTTCTACGTCATCAAGAACGCCCGCGCTTTTCACGAAGGCAAATTGAAGGACTTCGCGCAGGTCGGCGTGACCGCGATTGATGATCGCACGCTGCGTGTTGAGCTCGAAAATCCAACGCCCTACTTCATCGATCTCTGCGCCTTCGCCACCTTCGCGCCCGTGCCGAAACGCATCGTCGAAGAACACGGCACCGCGTGGATCAAGCCGGGGGTTCTCATCGGCAACGGCTCCTACACGCTCGAAGACTGGCTGCTGGACGACCGCATCGTGCTGCGGCGCAACGAACGCTACTGGGACGCGGCGAACGTACCGATGAAGAGCATCGAGATCCTCCCGATCTCCGAGCCAAACACCGCGATCAATTACTTCCTCACCGGCCAGGCCGATCTGATCATGGACAAGGGCATGGTGCCCACCTCGCTGACCGAGAAGCTCAAGCAGCAGCCGTATTTCCACACCGGCCCCTTCCTCGGCAGCTACTTCACGCGTTTCAACGTCCACCGCGCTCCCTTCGACAATCCGAAGATCCGCCTCGCCTTCTCGCTGGCGATTGATCGCAAACGTGTCACCGAAAAAATCACCCAGCTTGGCGAGCGCAACGCCTTCAGCCTCACGCCGCCCGGTGCCGGTCAAAACTACCAGCCGCCGCCCGGTCCTGAGTTTGATCCGAAACGTGCGCGTGAACTCCTCGCCGCCGCCGGTTATCCCGGTGGCAAAGGCTTCCCACGCGTCGAATACCTCTACTTTCCCAAGCCGGTCGAACGCAACATCGCCGTCGAGCTGCAAGCGATGTGGAAGGAGAATCTCGGCATCAGCGTCGATCTCGCGAAGCAGGAGTGGAAGATCTACCTCTCGTCGATGAAGGAGAAGAACTACCACCTCTGCCGCAGCAGTTGGGTGGGCGACTACAACGACCCCGGCACGTTCTTGGAGATGTTCCTCTCCACCAGCGGCAACAACCGCACCGGCTGGGCCAATGCAACCTACGACGGCCTCATCGCCGCCGCCGCACGCGAACCCGATCCGGACAAGCGCAACACGATCTTCCAGCAGGCGGAGAAACTCCTCGTCACCGACGACGCCGTGATCCTGCCGATCTACCACTACGTCGGCGTCCAGTTTTACCACGCCGACAAGCTCACCGGCGTGCAGCCGAACATGATCGACGATCATCCCTTCCGCTGCATGCGCTGGAAATAGCAGCCTTGTTGCTGTGCAACAAGGGCATGAACCAGTTGCGGCGCAACTGGGCTACTTTGCCACCGCCGCGACGGCGATGCCAATCTCCACCGTCGGCTCCGTCGCATCATTCATCGGCGGCTCGGTGGGTGCACCGCCGGTGGATTTCAAATCGTTGCCCACCGACCAGATCAGGCCGCGGGTAAGGTTGTATTGCAGCGGAGCACCGGTGTAAGGGTCCAGCGGCACATCGAGCAGGTAGTTGAAGCTGCGCAACTGCTCGAGCGTGGCGGGCAGCGTCTTCTTTTCCGCGATGCAGCGACGCACCGAAAACAAAGTGATGATCAGATTCCCACGCGTGCGCACCAGCCCCAGAAACGCGGGCATGGACGTGTAAGCCCGCATTCGCTGATGAAAATACGTGATGCCGGCGGAATTCGGCTGAAGAGAGGTTTCGGCAACCGCGTCTTTTTCGAGCCGCACTCCCGACGTGTGGGCCAGCGGCGCCTGAGCATCCTCCTTCAACTGCCGGAACGCGGTGGCGAAGTGCTGCAGGGTTTCATACGGCTTGAAGAATAACCGCCCCGGACGCTGCAACTGCACACCGCCGGGCATGGTGTCGAGCAGCTCGCCGCTCAGCGGGCCGAGGATGAGCTTCTTCTCATGCACATAGAACGCGCTCATGGCACGCGCCAGCAGCTCGGTCGTGGGCTGGCAGACGTTGAACTGGCGCTGAAACTGCCGCAGCGTGGCCTCGGGCAGTTTCGTCTGACGCAGCAGATCGGCGAGCGTCTGCGCCGCCAAAGTCTGCGCCTCAAGCGAGCGCTGGTAACAGGACGGCCAGGCCCAGATCTGCTCCAGCCGCCAGCCGAGCTCCGCGAGATCGATCGCGGCGGTGAAAGCCTCCTCCTCCTGCATGCGGCGTGAGAGATAAGCCGCCTCCGCCTGCTTGAGCAGCATCGCCTGATGCCAGCGCGGATCATCACACAGATCTGACGCATGCCAGGCCGCATGCGCCGGATGCCAGTCGGCGTCTTCAAGGAGATCGCGCAAATTGTCGAGCGCGGTGCCGTTCGCCTGCACAATGCGCGAAAGTGTGGGCGTGTCCCACAGCCACGGCGGTTTGCCGTACAGTGCCGCATTCTCGATGGGGGCGAGCGCATCCAGGAACTTGCGCAGCTTCATCGGAGTCGAAATCGTCACCGCCTGATCGACAGGCCGTTTCAGCAGCAGGTCTTCATCGAAACCTGGAGCCTGATCGTCCACATACAGCCAGGCGATGAACACAAACGCCAGCAATCCCATGCTCAGGATCACCAGCGAAGCCCAGGAGGTCTCGCGTTCGACCGTCCGTGAACAGCGCAGTGGGAAAGCCGGCCTGGACGGTGGCGCCTGTCGCGGCATGGCCCGTTCTTCCTCGGGGGCCCTTGGGGATGGTGCACTCTCCGGCGGCCGGGGCTCCTCCGGCCGTCGTACCGGCGTCGGCTCCTCCTCCATGCGACGACTCTTCTTCGCGGGCGGTGCATCCAGCCATTCCCGATCCAGCTCCCACGGCGACGACCACGCGCCGGTCTCACCGCTGTGCGCGGGCTTCTCGGCAGGCGTTTCGTTCGGCGAGTGGGGCCGGATCATGCGTGCCAGTATGTACGCTCGAACGCCCGCAGGCAACGCACGTCATTTCTTTGCGTCCCGCAGCGCCTTCGCCAGACTGCCGAAGTAGGGGTAGGTGTCCCACACGTTCGTTGTGGGATCAGCGGCACGTGGATCGTTCGTCTCGCGCATCCACTCGTCCACACGGGCGCCGAGTCCGGTTTTGACCTTCGCGTAGGCCGGATCGGCGGCGAGGTTCACGATTTGATCGGGATCGCTCTTCAAATCGTACAGCTCCTCGGCGGGCCGTTTGCCAAAGCTCAGCTCAAACAGCGGCTTCACCGCCGGATCATCCGCATGCGCCATCATGTAGGCCTTGGTGCGCGAGCCGTCGATGTCGCCATACGGTCCCACGGCGAAATACAATTCCGGATCACCTGCCGGCCAGCGGTCAGGCCGCAGATTGCGCAGGTACAAATACTCTGCCGTGCGAATGCCGCGCACCGGATAGCTCAGGTCGCCACGTCGCACATTCGCATGGCGTTCGCGCTCGATGAACATGCCGTCGCGCTTCACGGCGGACGGTTTCCCCGTCAGCACATCCACAAAACTGTGCGCTGTCATCTCCGGCCACGGTTTGAGTCCGGCGATTTCGAGAAACGTCGGTGCGAGGTCCGTCAGCGAGACGAATTCCTCGCTCACCACGCCCGCCTTCACCTGGCCGGGCCAGCGCACCGCCAGCGGCACACGCGTGCCGTGATCGTAGCAATGCGCGAGACCGTGCGGCATCTGCCAACCGTTGTCGCTGGTGTGAATAACGACCGTGTTGTCCAGCTCGCCGCTCTTTTCGAGCAGCACGACCGCCTCGCCAAACGCCTCGTCCATCAGTTCCACCTGCGCGAGGTAGTCCGTGATCTCCTCGCGAATTTCCGGAACGTCCGGCAGCGACTTCGGCACCCGCACCTTCGCCGGATCAATGCCACGCGCCTTGCCCGTGCCTTCCTTCCACTTGTTCAGCGAGGTGTGCGTCGATCCGAACCAGAAGAAGAACGGCTGCTTCTCCTTCCGCGCCTGCAAGAAGCTCGCGAAGTCCTCAAACTGCGCTCCAGCCGGATTCAGCTCGCGGCCGAAGTCCTTGTAGTTGCCCGGGCTCCAGCCTTTGCCGGTGAAACCGACATGCCAGCCGACTTTCGTCAGCTCATCGCCGAACACACGAAATTTGCCCGGAAACTTGCTCCACAGACTCGCCGCATCCTCCAGTTGATGCGCAACGCGTCCGGTGACGATGCAGGACCGCGTGGGCGAGCACGACGGCACCGGGCAGAACGCGTTCGTAAAGCGCATGCCCTCGCGGCACATGCGATCAAACACCGGCGTGCGCACCGCCTTGTCGCAATTTGCCGCCGCATGCTC
>DAORHS010000263.1:0-6316 GCA_035438165.1 Prosthecobacter sp. | reverse complement strand
ACGGTTCGTGCTCCTCATCCACGATGATGATGCCCAGCCTCTCCAGCGGGGCGAAAATGGCGCTGCGTGCACCGATCACGATGTCGGCGCGGTCCTCGTGAATCTTGAACCACTCGTCATGACGCTCGCCGTCGCTCAAATGGCTGTGCAGCACGGCGATGCGTTCGCTGCGGTCGGAGAAGCGCGCCTTGAAGCGCTCGATCGTCTGCGGCGTCAGCGCGATCTCCGGCACCAGTACCAGCGCCGTGCCACCGCGTTCCAGCACGCGTGCGATGGCCTGAAGATACACCTCCGTCTTCCCACTGCCGGTGATGCCATGCAGCAGAATCGGCTTTGATGGCTCCGCAGAGTCGATTGCCGCAGCGATCCGTGTGTAGGCCGCCTGCTGTTCGTCGGTGAACGTCAGCGCCTGGCTGGGCAGGAATTCCTCGTCGTGAAACGGGTCGCGTTCCACCCGCACCTCGCTGCGCGTGATCCAGCCCGCCTTGAGCAGCGGCTTGAGAATCGACGCCGCCCGCGGCACATCCCGGCGAAGCTGGCTCAAAGTCGCCTCGCCCTGGCAACTGCGCAGGAGGTCGATCAGCCGCGCCTGCATCGGTGCCTTGTGCCGCAGCTTTTCCAACACCTCCGGTGGCGGCTCACGCAGCAGCTTGAGATGGCTGTCCATCACAAAGCTGCCCGGTTTGTCCCGCACCGCCTGTGGCAGCATGGTGCGCAGCACCGTATGCACCGGGACCACATAGTACTCCGCGATCCAGCGCGCGAGCTTGAGCAGCCCCGGCGTGAACATGGGCCGCTGCGCAATGATGGAGGCAATCTCCTTGAGCCTCCCGCGATGTGGCGACTTGTCGAGAAGTTCGAGCACCACCGCGTTCATGCGCCGGTTCTGCAGCGGCACCATCACGCGGGATCCCACGACCACTCCGTCTGCGAGGTGCTCTGGAATGGCGTAATCCAGCTCCATGGCCGCCGCTCCTTCGAGCTGCACACGTGCGATCCGTGTCCCTTTCGGCGGAGCCTCCGGAACCGCCGCCTCCATTCCAAACAGATCGCTCTGTTTCGGCCTGGGCGTGGGGTTCGGGCTGGATTGCGGCATGCGCGCACCCTAGCCGCCGTGAATCACACGCCAAAACGATTCTTCTTTTGAGAAACAAACCTGCCCGTGCCATTGTTTCCACGCAGCAGCACGGAGCGAACGGCATGTGGGACTTTCTGACAGAGCATTGGCGCGACGGCGTGGAAATACTGATCCTCGCCGCACTGGCGTATCATGGTTACCTGTTTTTTCGTGCCACGCGTGGTGCGCGCATCCTGACCGGCCTGCTGGTTCTGCTGCTCAGTCTCGCGCTGATTTCGCTGCTGCTGGAGCTGTCCGTCATCAGCAGCCTGCTGCAGCGCTTCTCCGTCTTCCTCGCCATTGCGCTGGTCATCATCTTCCAGCCAGAGCTGCGCCGTGTGCTGGCGGAGCTCGGCAGCAGCCGCATTTTTTCCTTCAACCGTCCCGATCCCGAGGCGCTCGATGTGCTCATGGAGGCGATGCAGCAGCTTTCGTCACGTCGTTGCGGCGCCCTGTTCGCCTTGAAGCGCGGCATTGATCTCAAGCCCTATGCCGAGTCCGGGGTCGAACTGGATGCGGTCATTTCCAACGAGCTGGTGACCACCATTTTCCAGCCCAAAACATCGCTGCATGACGGCGGGGCCATCATTGATCAGGGGCGCATCTCGGCCGCCGGCTGTGTGTTTCCCGTGAGCCAGCGTGAGATTCAGGACCGCGCCATCGGCCTGCGCCATCGTGCCGGCATGGGCATCTCGGAGGAGACAGATGCCATCGCGCTCGTCGTGTCGGAGGAGACCGGAGCGCTCTCGCTTTGTTTCCAGGGGAAGCTGGAGCACGATCTGGAACCCGCAAAGCTGCGCCAGCGCATCAACGAAATTCTCATCGAAGGCTCGGATGCCGCGTTGGAACCCGAATCGGAGGGCGGTCATGAACTGGGGGCATCGGCTTAAAGAGCTCATTACTCGAAACTGGAGGGAGAAGATCATCTCCCTGCTGCTGGCGTTCTTGTTCTGGTACATGATCAAGGCGCAGGACTCCCGCCACACCGTGCCCTACTCCATGC
The DNA here is from genome assembly GCA_035438165.1 of Prosthecobacter sp. Classification (GTDB taxonomy): domain Bacteria; phylum Verrucomicrobiota; class Verrucomicrobiia; order Verrucomicrobiales; family Verrucomicrobiaceae; genus Prosthecobacter. The sequence goes on along the minus strand of DAORHS010000263.1, from coordinate 4,196 downwards.
CGCCGCCCGTCAGGGTCTCGCCGCCGACCTCGCCGGCGCCGCCACAGCTCACCCCGGTGCTGCCTCCCTCCGTTCAAGTGCCCTCACAGCTCGAGCCGACGCTGCCGCCGCCGAACGCGGACACCGCACCCGGGAGTGGAGAGGGTGTGGGGATCGGTGGCGCCACCGGGCTTTGACACCCCGGAAGTCCTGCGTTAGAACCGCCTCCCTATGTCTGAAAAGCGCCAGTTCTTCGGCACCGACGGCGTTCGTGCCGTGGCCAATCGTCATCCCATGACCCCCGAGTTCGTCATGCGCCTCGCGCAGGCGGCTGCCGTCGTGCTCGGCGGAAAGTTGGAGGGCGGGGAGCGTCCGAAAGCCGTGCTGGGCCGCGACACACGTGCTTCGGGTGAAATGCTTGAGTCGGCGCTCGCCGCAGGGCTCAATTCCGCCGGTGTGGATGTCATTCTCGCCGGACAACTGCCCACGCCGGCCGTCGCCATGCTCAGCGCGCAGCTAGGTGCGCAGCTAGGCGTCATCGTTTCCGCCTCGCACAACCCGTTTAAGGACAACGGCGTCAAATTCGTCCATGGCGACGGCCACAAGCTCAACGACAAGACCGAGATCGCCATCGAGAAGCTTGTGCTCGGCACGGAGGACACGCCGCGTCCCGAAGGTCGCGGCATCGGCCGCATCACCAAGCTCGCGGACGGCGTGGAGCGCTATGTCGCTCACGCCGTCGCTTCAATGGAAGGCGTGCGCCTCGACGGCATGCGCGTCGCGCTCGACAACGCGCATGGCGCGTCGTCCTATACCAGCGCGCTTGCTCTCGAGCAGCTCGGTGCGGATGTGCAGGTGTTTCACTCCGAGCCGGACGGTTTCAACATCAACGAGGAGTGCGGCTGCACGCACAGCGACGAACTGGAACGTCTCGTGCGTCAATCCCAGGCGCAGGCCGGCATCGCGCACGATGGCGACGCCGATCGCATCGCGCTTTGTGATGAGGAAGCCATCGCGCTCGATGGTGACGAGCTCATGGCCATCGCCGCCGAAGCCATGCTGCGCAAAGGCACGCTCAAGCAGAACACGCTCGCCGTCACCGTGATGAGCAACTACGGCCTCGACGATCTCGTCTCCCGCCTCGGCGGCCGCGTCATCCGCACCGGCGTCGGCGACCGCTACGTGCTCGAAGAAATGCGCTCACGCGGATTGAACCTCGGTGGCGAACAGAGTGGTCACATCATCTTTGGCGACTGGGCCACCACCGGCGACGGCCTCATCGCCGGCCTGCAGGTGCTCCGCATCATGAAGGAGACCGGCGAGCCGCTCAGCCAGCTTCGCAAGTGCCTGAAAAAATTCCCGCAGTGCTCCCGCAACCTCCGCGTGCGCACCAAACCGCCCATCGAAGAACTCGTCGAGGCACAGAAGATCATGAAGGAGACCGAAAAGAAGCTCGGCGACTACGGCCGCGTCCTTCTCCGTTACTCCGGCACCGAATCACTCATCCGCCTCCTCGTTGAAGGCCGCGATGTCGAGTATCTCGAAGCCCAGGCCGACAAGATCGCCTCGGCGGTGCTGGCGCAGATCGGCTGATTCGAGTTCAGCGTTCGATGTTCATTGTTCAGCGTTCAGTGTTCGTCACATGCACTACTTCATCACCGGCACCGACACCGACGCAGGCAAGACCTACGTCACCTGCCTGCTGCTGGAGGCGTTGAAACGCGAAGGCAAACGTGCCGCCGGGTTCAAGCCCTTCGTCTGCGGTTCTCGGGATGACGCCATTCACCTCTCCAACGCCAGTCGCAACGGTCTGACCGTGGAGGAGGTCAATCCGGTGTGGTTCAAGGTGCCCGCCGCGCCCTACGCCGCCGCGTTGATGGAGAACCGCCGTTTTGAACTCAACGACGTCATCGCCAAGTTTCACGAACTCGCGCAAACCCATGATCACGTGCTCATCGAAGGCGCGGGCGGCTGGGAGGTGCCGCTCAACGAGTTCTCCACGATGGCCGACTTCGCGCAGCGGCTCGCCCTGCCGGTGATCGTCGTCGTGAACAACAAGCTCGGCTGCCTCAATCACACGATCCTCACCGTCCGCAACATCCAGGCCCGTGGCCTCACCTGCGCCGGAATCATTCTGAACTACGTGCAGGAGGAGCGCGACGCCGCCAGCATCAGCAACCGCATGGTTCTGGAGCACTTCCTTGATGTCCCCGTCCTGGCCGAAATCATGCACGGTGAAACGGAGATCGAGTGGCCGCTGTGAGCGGATGGCAAAACGGCCACGGAGCCGATGTTGACAAGAAACGCGGGAACCTCTTCTACTATCGCGCCCACGAACCGGCCCCTCCGCCGGCCCCATCACCTCTCAAGTCTCATGAAAACACTCCTGCTCCTCGGTCTCTCCGTCTTTACCCTTGTGTCTGCGGTGCGCGCCGATCAAGTCATCAACTATCCGGCTGAAAAGCCGATCTTCTCCATTTCCTTTCCCGATGGCTGGAAAGTGGAACCCGGTGAGGAGTCTGTCTCCGCCGCATCGCCTGACGAACTGGTGAACATGGAACTCATCGCCCTGGATGCCGATGAGGCCGCCACCGCCATCGACGACGCCAAAGAGGGACTCGAGGAGGAACTCAAAGGCATCAAATGGACCAAGCCTGAAACCGGTGAACTCAACGGCTTCAAGGTTACTTTCTTGAACGGCAATGTGAGCATCGAAGGCGTGAAGATGGCGGTGAACTGCGCCGTGTTCGCTCCCAAGGGTGGAGAGACGTTCTTCATGCTCTTCAATGTCATTCCTCTGGAGGCTCTGGAGCAGCATGGCGGCGATGTCAGCAAGGTGCTGAACTCCATCAAAGGCAAATGAACGGAGACTCCCCGGCCACCACCGCGAAGGCGGGTTTTTCCGTCCCGCTGATGGTCTGCGGTATCCTTTTCATCATCCTCTGGATCATCGCCCACCTCGCCTGCGGCACGATGGCCTTGATGGCGAATGTGATGGCCAATGACTCCGGCGCAGCATCCACAGAGAAGCAGATGACGCTGATCTTTGGCATGCTGGGCGGTCAGGTTCTTGCCGGAGCTGCAGGCATTCCCGCCGGGCTGGCGTTTTTCTGGCGTGGCAGGCGCAAACTGCTGCTGTGGTTGTTTGCCGGTCTGTTCGTGACCGGTGCGCTCCTCCAGGCCGGGGTTTTCTATTCCTTTTTCACGTCCATGCCATGAAGCGTGGGACAAGTCATCAAGGAGGGGGCGTCTCTGAGTCCCCGTCAATGCGGGCTGGAAGACCCCGCCTCCAAGTCCGGCGCACGGCTCCCACCACTCCCAGCCCGACCAAAATGCCCAGCGCCATCGACGGCGGAATGTCACTGGGCCAGTGCGCACCGCAGTAGATGCGTGAATACGCGACCGCCGCGGCCAGCAGGTACATCACAAGGCCTGCGCGACGATAAAAACACGCGATGACCGTGGCGGCGGCGAACATGTTGACGGTATGGCTGGAGGGGAGGGACTTTCCGCGGGTGTCGCCGTTCGGCTCGCAGGGCTTGATGACCGGCTTCTCGAACAACCGCATGAACGCAGGCGAGGCGATGCCGAGATCGCGGACGGTCACGCCTTCCATCGCATCGCGCGGCCGGACGCGACCAATCGTCTTCTTCAAGGTGTTGGAGATCACGCCGTCGCCGAGACCAATGGCGATGCCGAGGCACAACAGCATGACACGCGCGCGTTTGCCACCGCGCCATGCGGAGAGCAGAACGGCGGCGATGATGAGCGGCAGCCACGCCTCGATGGCGGACAGCGCCGGCATGAGCCAGTCGAGCACCGGATGCGACCACTCGGTGTTGACCTGATGCAGCAGGCTGAGGTCCCAGTGATTCATTGCGGACGCACGGGTTTCCACGCCCTCAAATTTCTTCCCAGGTACACTTTGAACTCACGTGCTTCCTGTCCCAGCGGGACGCGGATGGCGCCCAAGGGTTCCATTTTTTCAAACGCCTCGGTGAATACGGGGTTTTGCGGCAGCGTGCCTTCCATCGAAGGGTCGAGAATCAGCGCGTCGTAGCCGATGCGCTCTTCCGGCCCCGGCCAGATTTCATACTGTGACTGCACCGTTTCACTGGGCTCCCAGCGGTACAAACGTGGATGCGAGGGCATGTAAAACGCCATCTGCGCCGCGTGGTAGCGGTGCCCCAGCGCCATGACGAAGGTCTTGTCGCGCT
>DAORHS010000262.1:0-6359 GCA_035438165.1 Prosthecobacter sp. | reverse complement strand
GATCACCTCTGCTGGGGCAGCGTGGACGGAACGTATTCGCACGATCTGCTGCCCATCCCTTACACCCTGGAAGCAGCGAAGAATGCCGCGCGCAAAATCCGCGAGGCGCAGGACTTCCTCGAAGTGCCCATCGCCGTCGAAAACGTCAGCAGCTACGCCGAATACCACGAGTCCACGATGACGGAATGGGAGTTCCTCAGCGAGGTCGTGGAGCGAGCCGACTGCGGCATCCTGCTGGACGTGAACAACATCTACGTCTCCTCCCGCAATCACGGCTTCAAAGCCCTCGACTATGTGGAGGGCATCCCGCATGAGCGCGTGGCTCAGATCCACATCGCCGGACACACACGCTTTTAGAAATACATCCTCGACACGCACGATCATCCCGTGCTGCCGCCCGTGTGGAAGCTCTACCACCGCGCCATTCAGCTCGCGGGAGACACCGCCACGCTGCTGGAGTGGGATGACCGCATTCCCTCCTTTGACGAAGTGCATGGCGAGGCACTGAAAGCCCGCCGCTTCCTCGCCAGCACCACGCAGGGCAAAAGAGAAGTCGAACTCGCCACAGCATGAAGCTCCTCGAAATCCAGCAGCGCATGTTCCGCGCCATCACCGAGCCGCTTACACCCGGCGAGCACATGCGAGCGCGCGGGCTCGATGGCCGCTCCATGCGCGAGGAGGCCGAGGCCATCATCAAGCCCAACGACCGCCTCACCTCCTTCGAGCGTTTAGAAATCTACAACCGCCAGTATTGGTTCCGCCTGCTCGGCAGCCTTGTGGAGGACTTTCCAGGACTCCAGGCCGTCGTGGGCGAGAAGCGATTTGAAAAACTCTGCCAGGACTACCTCATCTCCCATCCCTCCCGCTCGCACACGCTGCGTGATCTCGGCAGCCAACTGCACGACTGGCTCCTCGACCATCCCGAGCACTCCGGCCGCCACCATGTCCTGGCGCTCGACATGGTGAGGCTGGAGTGGGCGAACATCGAATCCTTCGACGCCGCCACGCTGCCCGTCATCACACAGGATCAGCTTCTTGATTTCGCCAGCCATGCATCCGGTCTCCGCCTGCGCCTCCAGCCCAGCTTGCGGCTTATCGCCGTCCAGTATCCAGTCGATGACATCCGTCTCGCCGTGAAAGACGGCATCACCTGGACGCCCGGTGCCAGCAACGCCGTCCGCTCCAGCCGCGGACGCTCTACTCGGCACAACTTTCGCGGGCTGAAGACTCAGCCGCTGCATATCGCCGTCCACCGCCAGGAAAACACCATCTACTACAAGCGCATCGACGCCGAGAGCCACCGCCTGCTCAGCGCCCTCGGCAGCGGACGCAGCCTGCTCAGCGCCATCCGCCTCGCTTTCAAAGGCAGCACCATGCCGAAAGAAGAACGCGCCACCTTTGTGCAGTCCGGGTTCGCCCACTGGACCGCGCTCGGCTGGCTCTGCGGACCCACTGCGCCGAAACAGCAGGACTTTGAAATAAAGCGCTGCGTGACGCCCTCCCACCCGGCACCCACCGCATGACCACCATCACCATCGAAACCCTCATGAGCGAGGCACCGCGCCTCCACGCCCACGCTTTGAACAGGCTCTCCGACCATCACCACGCCGAGGATCTCGTTCAGGAAACCCTGCTCACCGCCTGGAGGAAGCGCGACACCTTTGACGGACGCTCCACGCTCAGGACCTGGCTCACCGGTATCATGAAATTCAAAATCCTCGATCACCACCGCGCCACCGCCCGCGTCCCCACCTCCAATCCAGCGGAAGCCCCCGTCTCCGCCGATGGCTGGGGCACCGACCCCATGGACCGCCTCTTTGACCGGCATGGCTCATGGAAGATCGATCCCAACTACGGCATGGAACTCCTCGCCGACGCCCCTGACATCCTTTCCAACCGCTCTGAAGTCCTCGCCTGGGTGCGCCGTTGCATGGAGCGCCTGCCAGAGCGGCTGCGGCTGCTCTTTTCCCTGCGCGAGGTGGACAGCATGGCCGTGCCCGAGGCCGCCGCCGCCGCAGGTGTCACCGCAGGCAGTGCCGCCGTGCTCCTCACCCGGGCGCGGCATCAACTGCGAGCCTGCCTTCAGCATCATCGCATCACGCCATGACCACCAGCAGCCCGCCACCACCGCCACGTCTTTCCTACCGCCTCATGCACGCCGTCATGTGGCCGCTGCTCACGCCCCTGCGCATGTCCTGCCGCCACTTCGCGCAGCTCTGCTCCGAGCGCCTCGACCGGCCCCTCACCCCCTACGAGCGCCTCTGCCTGCGCATGCACCGCCTCGTCTGCGGCGTCTGCCGACCGCTGCCACGCCAGTTTGAAAAGCTGCACCATCTCGTCCGCTGCTGCGGGGATCATTCAGAGCCGGAAGACAGCGGGACAGAGCTGTCATCTGAAGCCCGCGCCGCCATCCGCGAGGCACTTCAGAACGAAACACATAAGCCGGATGGCTCATGATCTGGTTCGGAGCACTTCGGATCACACGTTGAAAATTCCGCCAGGCACCAAGCGCCTCGTTCACGCCGGGCGCACACGCGAGCGCAACCGCTGAGCCGCCGGGGGAGGATTATTCCCGGAAAGCCAAAGTTTTTGCGGACGGAGGACGAAATTCCGGCTTAAATCAGGTTCGCGTTTTTTAGAAATGGCATCCACCCCCAAGCACATACACTTCATTGGCATCTGCGGCACCGCGATGGGCTCGACCGCGGTCGCGCTCCGGGCGCTGGGACACACGATCAGCGGCTCCGACTCACAGGTTTATCCACCGATGAGCGACGTGCTGCGCAATGCGGGCATCACCGTCACCGAAGGCTACAAGCCGGAAAATCTGCCGCTCAATGCTGATGTCTATGTCGTGGGCAATGCGATCTCGCGCGGCAATCCGGAACTGGAGGCGCTGCTGGAAAAGAAACTGCCGTATGTCTCGATGGCGGAGATGCTGAAGCGCGAGGTCATTCAGGGCAAGCGCAGCTTCGTGGTCAGCGGCACGCATGGCAAAACGACGACGACGACGATGCTGGCGTGGATCTTTGAGCATGCAGGCAAGGATCCCGGTTTCATGATCGGCGGTGTGCCGGAGAATTTTGATTCGGGCGCACGCTTCACGCACTCGGACCTGTTTGTGATCGAGGGTGACGAGTACGACACGGCCTACTTCGACAAGCGCAGCAAATTTCTGCACTACCTGCCGGAGTGCGCGATCGTGAACAACATCGAGTTCGATCACGCGGACATCTTCCGCGATCTCGACGAGATCCTGCTCTCCTTTCAGCGCTTCCTGAACACGGTGCCGCGGAACGGCCTGGTATTGATCAATGGCGACGACCCAAACTGCCTCACGCTGCGTACCAAGTGTCCGGCGCCGCTGAAAACAGTCGGTCTGGGACCGGCCTGCGACTTCCGCATCGCGATCACGCGAGTGACTCCGGAAAGCACGCATTTCGAGATCAACGGCACCGCCTTTGAAGTGCCCATGGTCGGCGAGTTCAACGCGCGCAACGCGGCGATGTGCGTGTGCGCGGCCCGCTTCGCCGGACTGAGCGATGCGGAGATTCGCGCCGGATTGCAGAGCTTCCGAGGCATCCGCCGCCGCCAGCAGGAGCGTGGCACGGCGCACGGCATCACGGTGATCGACGATTTCGGCCATCATCCGACGGCGATTCGCGAGACGTTGCGCGGCCTGCGTCAACGCTATGAAGGACGCCGTCTGTGGGCGCTGTTTGAGCCGCGCTCCAACACGAGCCGCCGCAACGTGCTGCAGAACGAATTGATCGAGGCATTGACCGAAGCCGACGGTTCCGTCATCGCTGCAGTGGCAAATCCGGAAAAGGTGGCCGCCGATGAACGCCTGGACACGGCCAAAGTCGCACTCAGCGTCACCTCACGTGGCAAGCCGTGCTGGTTTGAAACCAACACGGACGCGATTGTGGACCGGTTGAAAAAGGAGACACGCAGCGGCGATGTGATCGTGGTCTTCAGCAACGGAGGCTTTGATGGCATCCACGACAAGCTGCTGGGGACGCTTTGAGAGAGGCATGGTTGTTGACAATGGTTGACCGTTGTTGACGGTGGTTTCCAAGGCTGCGGCGTTTTTGGTTTGGACGACGACCGTCAACAATCGTCAACCACTGCAAACGACCGTCAACTTCCCCATCAGTGAACGATCTGCACTTCGTCTCCGACTCGCACCTGGCTGAAGAACTCCTTCGCCTTCTGGTAGGGCAGCCGGATGCAACCATGCGAAGCAGGCCGTCCGGTGACGTAGCCGCTGTGCAGACCGATGGCGCCGCAGTTCAAACGCATGAACCAGGGCATCTGGACATGATACAGGGTGGAGACATGTGAGGTGTGCTTGTCCGTGATGACGTAGCGCCCCGCAGGAGTGCCGTAACCCGCACGCCCGGTAGAGACGGAGGTGCTGTTGATGACCTGCCCCTGCTTCGTCACCCACGCACGCTGGCTGGAGAGATCGACCGTGACAAGAATGTCGGGTTCCGAATCTGGATCGCGGCCGAGCAGCACACGCATGAGGAAGAGATAGCCCTGCGTGGCGGCGAAATTGATCGGATAGCGATGATACCGCGTGGTGCCCAGGCCGGGCCGGGCGCCTGCACGCATCAGGGCCACCGCACCCTCCACATCACCACGCGCAGAACAGCACATCAGCGGCGTGATGCCACGGTCGCTCTCCAGTGCATTGCGCAGGTCCTTGATCGGGCAGCGGTCGATCACCTGTTTGAGAACGGGTGTCTTGAAACGCGTGTTGGGATCCACGCCGGCATCAAGAAGTGCCTTGAGGACTTTTTCATTGCGACGCAAGGAGGCGATGGCGATGGGCGGCTGTTTTTCATGCGCAGGCTGGTTCATGTCCACGCCGGAAAGGGCGAGCACCCGGACACATTCGGCTCTTCCCATGCGCACCGCGGCACAGAGCGCCGTATCGCCGCCCAGAGTCATTTCGTGGGGTGAGATGCCCATGGCGATGACCCGCGCCAGATGTGCCGGGTCATCATTCAACACCGCCTGGTAGGCCTGCGGCAGCGCATCGGTGCGCGGCATCAATCGCGTCCAGTGTTCAGTGATGGGATCGTGCACTGGACGCCAGGCTGGTGGTTGAATGGCGATGACTGCAGCCGGCTTGTCAGGCTTCCGGTTTGCCGCCACGACCGGTTCCGTGGCCGCCGGTTTCGCGGGCGGAGCGGGCTTCATCTTCGCAGCTTCAGCCGCCCTCCGGACTGCCTCCTTTTCGGCATTGGGCGTCACGCGAGGCGTGCGCACCGGATCAAACGGCGCCTCCACCGGAAGCGCCGCGCGTATCTCGGCGGAAATTTCACTCAGCTTGCCCTGCCGCACGCTGCTCACCGATGCCGTGGGCAGACTGACAGCCTCCACTCGAAACAATTCGTGGCCCTTCAAAAGATGAATCATGCCCCCGCAAACTCCCACGCCGACGAGCGGCGGGAGCACGCAGGCACCCAGCATGTTCAACCAATTGCTTTTCATTTTTGAGTCACACGCCTGCCATCCATAACAAAAATGACCGGGGTGTCGAGAGTCGATTTCAATGAGCACAAGTCATGCCTGTATTAAAAGGCGAATATCCTCGCTCAGTGGCCTGATTTTAAAGCTCTCCAGCAAAGTTTTATGGTAATTCAAACATGTGGTGAGACAGTACTTTATGTTCGTGTCCCCCAAAGCATCAATGATGACATGCCCGCGCATCCTGCTCGCGGTGCTGTGTCTGGGCATCATGCCGTCTCAGGCCGTCTTGTTCTATGACACGGCGGATTCGAATCACAACACCACGGCGCCCACCGGCATCTTCCAGGATTCGGGATGGCAGTATGAGGGCCTGTATGGCGCCTATCTCGGCACCATGATTGCGCCGCAGTACTTCATCACCGCGCAGCACTTCGGCACGCAGGGCACGACCTTCACGCAAAGCGGCATCTTCAACGGCGGTTCGGATGTGACGTACAACATCGACACCACGGTCAACAGCGGCGTCGGCTACTGGGACATCGCGGGCACGGACCTGCGCATCTTCAAGGTGCAGGAGTACTTTTCGAATTATGCACCGCTCTACACCGGCTCCCTCGAAGTGGGGTTGACCATGGTGACGATGGGGCGAGGCGGTCCTCGCGGAGCAGACGTTCTTGTCGGTGGAGATCTGCATGGCTGGGAGCACAGCTCCCCCGACGGTACCGCACGCTGGGGCAGCAACACGGTTAGCGGTGTGTATGCGAGCGCGCTCGGAGATCTGCTCATGGCCGGCTTCAGCGCTGGCGGCACCACCGAAGAGGCCACGCTGTCCAACGGCGATTCCGGCGGCGGCGTGTTCGTCAATGACGGCGGCATCT
>DAORHS010000261.1:0-6392 GCA_035438165.1 Prosthecobacter sp. | reverse complement strand
GACGGCGTGGGTACGAAGATCGAGCTGCTGCTGAAGCACGACCAGCTCGAAGCCGCCGGCAAGGACCTCGTGGCCATGAACGTGAACGACGTGCTCACCACGGGGGCCGATCCCATCATGTTCCTCGACTACGTGGGCATCCCGAAGATCCAGAAGACGCAGATCACCCGCATCATCGCCGGCATGACCGAGTACCTGGAGGCCTGCAACTGCATCCTCGCCGGTGGTGAGACCGCCGAGATGCCCGGCATGGTGCCCGAGGGCATGGTGGAGCTCAGCGGCTTCGCCATCGGTGCCTGCGAAAAGGAAGACATGCTCGATCCCGGCACCATCGCCGCTGGCGACGTGCTCATCGGCTGGCCCAGCGCGGGCTTTCATGCGAATGGATTCAGCCTCGTGCGCCGCATCATCGAGAAGGAAAACCTCCAGTTCAGCGAGGACGAAATGCGCACGCTGCTGCTGCCGACGCTGCTTTATCATGAGGAGACAAAGGCGCTGAAGGCCGCTGGCGTCCGCCCCCGCGCCATGGCCCACATCACCGGCGGCGGTCTGCCGGAAAATCTGGGCCGCATCTTCCTGAAGCGCGGTCTCGGTGCCAATCTGCGCATTCCGTTCTGGCAAAACGACGTCGTGCAGAAGGTGCTGCGTCATGCGGACCCGAAGGACGCCTTCGACACCTTCAACATGGGCCTCGGCTGGGTCGCGATTGTCTCACCGGGCGACGTGGACAAAGCGCTGGCCTGCGGCAAGAACGCGAAGATCATCGGCACGATGGACACGAGCGCCCAGGTGAGCGTGGAGATCGTTTGATCCCCTTGCCTGCTCACGCATGGCGACGACGGCGCATGGCGACGAACCCGGAGAGTAGAATCAACATGACGCTGCCGGGTTCCGGCACGGGCAGGAAGTAGTTGTTAAAGACGTTGCTGGCCAGATCGGTCGCGAGCACCTGCCCATCCGTATTGTCCCAAGCCCAGTGAATTCCGCCGTAGATGCGGCTCATGCCGGCCTCCTCGGCGGCCTCGCTGAAGCTGCTGTAGCTGCGCTCGTACCCGGCTGGCAGGAAGGGTGATTCGGTGTCCGAGGTGAAGGCGATGTCGTCCGTGCCGAAGAACTGCGCGAGGATCTGGGCTGCCGTCATGCTGAAGGTGCTGTGACCGCTGACGTAAGCCGGGAACGAAGGCGTGGGGATCAGCGGCGCCCATGCCGCGTCCTGAAGGGTGTCCGGATTGCCGTCTGTGTCCGCGATGTTGATGGCCATCATCGGGCGCCAGAAATCGTAGTAGCGCTTCGAGTCCCAAGTGGCGATGCCCGCGTCGGCTTCCGCAAGATTGAGCAGGGCAAAGAGACGGGCATTGTCCTCGACGCTGAGCCCCATGCTGGCGGAGACCGTCTGGGCAATGCGGTTCCAATGGCCGGGGGGGGAGGCGGTGCCCGGGCCATCGACCCAGAAATAGGCGATGGCGGTCTGATCTGCCGTGCGTGTGGAGCCCGTGGCGGCGCCGAGCGATTTCACCTGATTGAAGCCGTCTGTGTAGGTCTGGCTGGCGACAAAAGAAGCCAGATCATTGGCTTGATAGCCGGCAATGCTGGTCGGCCGGAACTGGCTGCCGCTCGTCATCGTGAACGGTGTCAGATAACCCCACTCGGACTTCACAAACGTGCCGGAAGAAGACCCCCAGGCTCCTGAACTGGTGCCCGGCTGCCACGCTCCGATCGTCCCGCTGGGTTGAGTCGTGTACGTGGCCGCCGCGTTCCAACCGTCATTGGCACGAGCGGTGATCATGGCTTGGGCGGAGGCCTGCCCCACCTCCATCCCACGTGTCTTGGCCGCACCATCGGCAATGCTGCTCATCTGTGAGTTGTAGAGGCTGGTGAAGCTTGAGACGTACGAATTGCCGGCTCCGTAAAGGTCGTTGTAGTTCGAAACGAGCACGTTGTAGGCGGCGGTGGCCGCCGCCGCCGTCGTGTCGATGTCCGCGCCGACCGTCGTCGGGGTGTAGGTGCCCAAGTAGGAGCTGTAGTTGTGGCTGACCGAGTTGACCGCATCAAACATCGCAGCCCCCATCATGCCCATGGTTCGGGAATTGGCCGGGGGCGTGGCCGTGCTGCCCTCGGCGGCAAAGGTCTGACGCATGAGAGTGTTCCAGTCGGTGATCACGTCAGCCCCGGCTGTCCCAGCGAGTGCAAGAACGAGCCCAATGAGCAGAATAGGGTTTTTCAGCGAGTTCATGGCCATTTATTATGGTTAACCTGATTATTTTATGGTTTTTATATTTTAAATCAAGCTTTAGGTCTCGAAATTTCATCCATCTGAAAGACCCACCCCGCTTTTGGTCGTGTGAACCACCCATGATCCGCCTCCTGATTACCCTTTCCTTGTCCTGCCTGCTGCCCCTCTCCGCCCAGCAGCCCGCCCCTCCTGCCAAGGCCAAACGTGCCCCGAACCCGGTCATGGATCCGATCCAAGATATGGCCGGCCTCCCCCGGGTGCTGCTGATCGGCGACTCCATTTCCATCGGCTACACCCTGCCCACCCGGAAGCTGCTGGAGGGCAAGGCCAACGTCCACCGCATCCCCACCAACGGCGGTCCGACCAAGAACGGCGTCGCCAACATCGCCAAATGGCTCGGTGCCGGGAAATGGGATGTGATTCATTTCAACTGGGGCATCCACGACCTCAAGTACATGCCCGATGGCAAACGCCAGGTGGAGCCCGCCGACTATGAGGCCAATCTGCGCAGCCTCGTCGCTACCCTGAAAGCCACCGGCGCGAAGCTGATCTGGGCCACCACCACGCCGATTCCCGACGGAGAGCTGAACCCGCAGCGCAAGTTCGGCCAGGTGAAGGAATACAACGACATCGCCGAACGCGTGATGAAGGAGAACGGCGTCGCCATTGATGACCTGAACGCCTGGATGACACCGCGTTTCGAAGAGCTTCACAAGCCGAAGGATCTTCACTACATTGACGCCGGCAGCGAGTTCCTGGCAAAAAAGGTCGCCGAGTCGATCACGCAGGCGCTGGCGAAATAGGCCGGAGCTGGAAACACCGGCGCAAATTGTAGCTTTTCCCGCAGTATTGCGCGGCATCCTGTGCGGCCTTCGTTCACCCAACCGCAACCACGCCATGAATGCCCGACGCCCCATCCGTCTGCTCGCTCTGACACTTCTGCTGCTCATGAGCGGCCCATGGCTCCATGCTGCGGATGCTCCCGCCGCCAGCCCGGCCGCCGAGAAACTGCGCGAGTCCATGCTGCTGCCCGGTGTCAGCCTGGCCGAAGGCGTGTCTGAAATCACCGGCGTCGCCATCAGCCCGCTGCTCGGCGTCAGCGCCATGGGTGCCTGGACCTATTACAAGACGGAACCTGCTTTGCGACACCGCCTGCCTTGGTACTGCCACCCCTCGGTCTGGGGTACCGGCCTGTCCCTCATCCTCGTCTGCTTTCTCAAAGACTTCCTCGGTGCGGCGGCTCCGGCTTTGGTGAAGAAGCCGCTCGACTTCGCCGAACTGTTTGAAAACAAACTCAGCGCCCTCGTCGCCAGTGTGGGGTTCGTGCCACTCGTCGCTCTCGCCATGGCGCAGATCGACAAACTGCAGCCGCAGGCCGCTGTTCTCTCAGCCGGGAGTCCTCTCGCCGTCATCCCGGTGGCGAGCGTGATCGACTTCAGCGTGCACACACCCTGGATTTCCATTCCCGTCGCCATCGTCGCCTTCGGCGTGGTCTGGCTCAGTTCGCACGCCATCAATGTCCTCATCGCGCTTTCGCCCTTTGGCATCGTCGATGCCGGCCTCAAGCTCGCCAAACTTGGCCTCATCACCCTGGTGGCCGCCAGCACGGCGATCCATCCGTATGCCGGTGCGCTCGTTTCGTTGGTGCTCATCGTCATTGCGCTGTTCCTCGCCGGCTGGTCCTTCCGCCTCACCCTGTTCGGCACCCTCATGGGTGGCGACTTCCTGCTGAACAAACGCGCGTCAGAGGACGACCTGAAAGACGGCGTGAAGGGCTTTCTCGCCCGTCGCGTGGACGGCGTGCCGGTTCGCACCCTGGTCAGGCTCAAGCACGATGCCGAAGGCCTTCCGACCATCGGCTTCCACCCGTGGCTGGTGCTGCCGGAGCGTTCCATCACCCTGCCACCCGCCGACATGGTCGTGTACAAAGGTCTGCTGCATCCCACTCTCGCGCATCGTGCTCCGGGGGAGGACACTGGCGCACAGCACAGCCTCATCCTGCTGCCGCGCTATCGCCGGCTGGAGGAGTCCATCGCCCGCCGCTACGGCTGTCAGGAAGTCATGGACGGCACGCTGCTGCGCGGCCTCAAAGCCATGCGTCAGTGGCTGGTGAACATGCTCTCCGCCGGGAGAAATCTCGTGGAGGCACGTGGAGGCGCGAGTGAGTGAAGTTGCGCGGCGGTCTTTCCCGCTTATCTACGCGGCCCGCTTATGCACAGCTTCCGCTATCACCAAGGCCAGTTATTTGCCGAAAACGTCCCGCTCCAGCCGCTCGCCGAACAGCACGGCACGCCGCTCTATGTCTATTCCAAGAGCACGATCACCGGCCATTTCACCCGTCTCGATGCGGCGCTTTCGAAGCTCGATCACCTGATCTGCTATGCGGTGAAGGCGAACTCGAACCTCGCCATCCTCAACACCATCGCCAAGCTCGGCGGCGGCTTCGACATCGTCTCCGCGGGCGAACTCTACCGTGTCATCAAGGCCGGTGGCGATCCCGCCAAGTGCACCTTTGCCGGCGTCGGCAAGACCCGCGATGAAATCGAATACGCGCTCAAGCAGGGCATCTACTGCTTCAACGCCGAGTCCGAGGCCGAGCTGCATTACATCAACCAGGTCGCCGGAGAGCTTTGCCTGCAGGCGCCCGTGGCCGTGCGCGTGAATCCGAACGTGGATGCGAAGACGCACGCCAAGATCACCACCGGCAAGAGCGAGAACAAGTTCGGCATCGATTTCGACCAGATCCTCGATGTCTATGCCCGCGTGTTCGCCGATTGCCCGAACCTCATCATCAAAGGTCTGCAGATGCACATCGGATCGCAGCTCACCAACGTCGATCCCTTCCTCGAAGCCGTGCAGAAGGTCATTCCGCTGGTGAAGCAAGTTCACACGAGTTACGGCATCGAGTTCTTCAGCATCGGCGGCGGCATCGGCATCAATTACAAGCAGAGCCTCGACTCCGGCGACGCCGCGTGGTGGGAGGAGAACACGGAGACGCATCCGCTCACCGTTCAGGCCTATGCGGATGCCGTGGTGCCGCATCTCGCCCCGCTCGGATTGAAAATCCTCTGCGAACCCGGCCGCTTCATGGTCGGCAACGCCGGTGTCATGCTCACCAGGATGCTCTATGAAAAGCGCGGCTCCGCCAAGATCTTCAAGATCGTCGATGCCGGCATGAACGACCTCATCCGCCCGACGCTGTATGAAGGCTGGCATCAGATCGTGCCGCTCAAGCAGCCGAAGAATGACAAGGTCGAAAAAGTCGATGTCGTCGGCCCCATCTGCGAATCCGGCGACTTCCTCGCCCAAAACCGCGAGCTGCCGATCGTGAAGGAAGGCGAGTATCTCGCCGTGCTCAGCGCCGGCGCCTACGGCTTCACCATGGCTTCGAACTACAACACGCGTCCCATGCCCGCTGAAATCCTCGTCGAGGGTGACAAAGCCACCGTCGTCCGCGAACGTCAGACGCTCGACGACGTGCTCAAAGGCGAGCACATCGCGTGATCGTCATGAGTTTCAAGTCACAGGTTCCAAGTTCCAAGCCCGGAGCACATGGGCCGACAACTTGAAACTTTAAACCTGAAACTTGGAACTGCTGAGTAACCGCGAACAGAGAACAGCGAACCGAGAACCAAATTAGATGCACATCGCCGACATCCTCAAAGCCCAGCGCCCCACGCTCTCGTTTGAGTTCTTCCCGCCCAAGTCTGCGGAGGCCTCCGAGGCGCTGTATCAGACCATCGGTGAACTCGAAGCCTTCAAGCCCTCCTTCGTCAGCGTCACCTACGGCGCCGGTGGTTCCACGCGCGAACTCACGCACGATCTCGTCGTGCGCATCAAGACCACGACTTCGCTCGATCCCATCCCGCACCTCACCTGCGTCTGCCACAGCGAGGCCGACGTCGCCGCCATTTTGGAGCGTTATGCCAAAGCGGGCGTGAGCAACATCCTCGCCCTCGGCGGTGATCCTCCGAAAGGCCTCACCGGCTACGATCGTGCGAAGGACGCCTTCAAGCACGCCGCCGATCTCGTGGCTTTCATCCGGAAGTTCATCGACACCGGCGCGCATCCCGACCCGCGTGGCTTTGGCATTGGCGTCGCCGGTTTCCCCGAAGGCCATCCCACCACGCCAAACCGCGTGCTGGAAATGGATTACCTC
>DAORHS010000260.1:0-6396 GCA_035438165.1 Prosthecobacter sp. | reverse complement strand
GGGAGGAGAGCTTCGGGTGGTAGCAGTAGTGCGGGACTTCCTTCTGCACCTGCTTGCACGCCTCGATCATGCGCGTGCCTTTGGGGAACTTGAGCCAGACGCCGTCGATCTGCACATTCACAAGATCAACCGGCGGCGGTGCGGCAGGAGTGGCGGGGGCTTCAGCAGGGGCAGGCATGAGCGAAGGGGAAAAGAGGGGGCTGACTGCGATTATCGGAGCCGCATGGGGAGGGGCAACCCGATTTTGTGAAAAGTTTCACAAGCGGAGGGGCATGAGGCTTTGCGAAGTCCGCGCAACGTGCCAAGAATGCCGCCCTCATGCCCATCCCGGTCATCCTGAATCCCGCCGCCCGCAGCACGAAAGCCGCCAGTCTCGAGCAGGCGCTCCGCAGGCTGTCTCCGGCCCCCGAACTACATCTGACCACGGGCCCTAGCGATGCGACAGCGATCGCCGAACGTCTCGCGACCGAGGGCCACGAGCTCATCGTGGCCGCGGGAGGCGACGGCACGATGAATGAGGTGCTCCAGGGCGTCTGCCGGGCAAACGCCCGCCGCAAACCGGGCGAAAGGCACACGGCGCTCGGAGTGCTGCCGCTGGGCACGATGAATGTGTTCTCGGTGGAATTGAAGCTGCCCGGCCGGGACATCGAAGGCTGCTGGAAAAAGATCACCTCCGGCCACCGCCAGGAAATCGACCTGTGGATGGCGAACGACCACTACTTTGTGCAGCTCGGCGGCGTCGGACTTGATGCCCAGATCGTGAAGGAGACTTCGTGGGAGCAGAAGAAAAAGTACGGGCCGCTGAGCTACGTCATCAGCGCCGTAAACGTACTGATGCGACCGGCCCCCACGCTCCACATTCAGATCGAGGGCAGGGCGCCGCTGGTGGGCACGGTCGTGCTCATGGGCAATGGCAGACACTACGGCGGACCATTCCCGCTCTTCCGCGAGGCATCAAACACGGATGGAAAGCTCGACTTGATCGTCTTCCGCGGCCTGGGTGGCATGGAATTCCTCCAACTGCTGCGTGGCATGCTGCTCGACGGCTACAAGACCTGCGAATACCTGGACTACCTCCAGACCAGCGAGTTCACCGTGACTGCGGACCACGGCGAGGTCCCCGTGGAGCTGGACGGCGAGCTGGCGGACCTGAGCGGCCCCGTGGTTTTTCGTCCCGCCCCGTTTCGCCTGAGCGTGATCGCGGACTGAAGGAACCGGGCTTGGGCTTGAAGCGGGAAGGTTTCTCCTCGGAAGATCGGCCTGGAGGGCCGCTTCGTTTGCCACGCATCGGTTTGGCACGTGACGTGGGTCCACGTCGTTCGGGGGCGGCACGACCTCCTTCGGTTTCCGTATCCCCCTCACCCGCCGGTTTGCGTGTGAGACGTGGCTTGGCGGGTTCCTCCTTGAAGAAACGTTCGATCTCGGTGGGTGTGAGTTCTTTGTAGGCGCCTTTGGCCAGACCATGCAGCTTCAGCCAGCCAATGCGAATACGCGTAAGCCGCTCCACCTCGTAACCGAGGTAATAGAGCATCATGCGAATCTGCCGCTTGAGCCCCATCTTCAGGACGATGTGTCCCCGGTAACCCGTGTCCACCCAGGCACGTTCCGCACGGGCAAAACCTTCTTCGGTCATCATGCCTTTGACGAGCTTGGCCATCACGTCCGCGTTCAGCGGCTGATCAACGACGACTTCGTATTCCTTCTCCGCCCCCTGGCTCGGATGAATGATCCGATGGGAAAGATCCCCGCGATTGGTCAGCAGGATGAGCCCTTCGCTTTCCTTGTCGAGCCGGCCGACGTGATGCAGGTTTTGATACTTCAGCGGCAGGAGATCGTAGATCGTCATGCGCTCATGCTTGTCGCCACGGGAACAAAGATAGCCTTTCGGCTTGTTCAACGCGATGACGACCGGTGTCTCCGTGCGCACCGGAGAGCCATCGACGACCACCTTGTCATCGGGCTGCACCTGAGTGGCGAGTTCAGTGATCACGTGGCCGTTGATCGACACACGTCCGCCGAGGATGATTTCCTCCGCGCCACGCCGTGAGGCCACGCCGCACTGGCTCAAATATCGGTTCAGGCGCACGGGTAAGCCTTATTCCGGCTTGGTCTTCGGCAGGTTCGTCGGGAGACGGCCTTCTTTCCACTGACCACGGGCCTTGAGAAGCTTGACGCGCTCTCCGCGCTTCAAAACGCTGCGCTTGGTGCCGACGGAGCCGGAAGTCTTGAGACTGCTATGCTGGGACATGATTCTGAATGGGCTGGGGGTGAAAAAGGGCGCGGAGAATAGCCGCCCGCTCCCAAGGTGCAAGGGGTTTGTGTGGGTCAAAACCCCACCCGGCGGACCGCAAGCCTTGCCATGAATGACCAAGCCAGAATGCCCAAAACATCCCCGAGAAGAGCTGTGGGCGGTTTTTCTTCGTCCTTCGTCATTCTGGTTTCGTCATTGCCGCGAAGCGGCCCTATCCCAGCACCTTCTTCCGCACGATCTCCGTAACCATTTTCGGGTTCGCCTTGCCCTGGCTGGCCTTCATGGCCTGGCCGGTGAACCAGTTCATGGCTTTTTCGTTGCCACCTTTGACCTCGGCCACTTTGTCGGGGTTGGCGGCGAGAATTTGCTCCACGATGGCCTCCAGTGCGCCGGTGTCGCTGACTTGCTCGAAGCCCTTGGCCTTGATGATGTCGGCGGCGGGTTTGCCGGTCTCAAACATCTCGGCAAAGACCTCCTTGGCCTGGTTGTTGGAGATTTTTCCGGCCTCGACCGTCGCAACAAGGGCGCTGAGCGCCTCCGGCTTCACCGGGCATTCGGCGAGGATGAGAGAACGATCATTGAGAGCGCCGAGGAGGTCGTTGATGACCCAGTTGGCGATCTTTTTGGCCGGAACGGTCTTGTCGGCGGCCACGGCGGCTTCATACCACGCGGCGAGTTCTTTCTCGCTGGCGAGCACCCCGGCGTCGTAGGCGCTGCAGCCGTAGTCCTGCTCAAAGCGGGCGCGTTTTTCATGCGGCAACTCGGGGACCTGCGGTTTCATCTTGGCGACGAGCGCGGCGGTGCGCACCGGCAGCAGATCGGGGTCGGGGAAGTAGCGGTAATCGTGCGCGTCTTCCTTCGTGCGCATCAGCGTGGTCTCACCGCGGTCATCGTCCCAGCGGCGGGTGCTTTGAATGAGCTTCTCGCCACGATCCAGGCAATCGGCCTGGCGCTCGGTTTCAAACTTGATGGCGCGGCGCACGGCGGACATCGAGTTGAGGTTCTTGAGCTCGATCTTCGCACCCAGCTCCTTCTGGCCTTCGGGGCGGAGAGAAATGTTCACGTCGCAGCGCAGGTTGCCCTTCTCCATGTCGGCATCGCTCACGCCACCGTAGATCAGGATCTGCCGCAGGCTGGTGAGGTAAGCGAAGGCCTCCTCCGCGCTGTCGATGTCCGGCTCGCTGACGATTTCCATCAGCGGGGTGCCGGCGCGGTTGAAGTCGAGCGTGGTGAACTTGTCGTAGTGCGTGGACTTGCCCACGTCCTCCTCCAAATGGATGCGCGTGAGCTTCACCACCTTGCCAGGATTCGCGATGCTCTTCTGCGCGTCCTTCGGATAGGCCAGATCATACAGCGGCACCCCACCCCCAATGCAGAGCGGCATGTCGAACTGCGTGATCTGGTAGTTTTTCGGCATGTCCGGGTAGAAGTAGTTTTTGCGGTCCCACTTCACCACCGGCGGCGTCTCGCAGCCCAGCATCAGGCCGGTGAGGATCGTCTTCTCGATCGCCGCCGCATTCAGCACCGGCAGAGCGCCCGGCAGCCCCAGGCAGGTGGGGCAGGTGTGCGTGTTCGGCTCCGCCCCATACTCGACCGGACAGGCGCAGAACATCTTGCTGCGTGTGGTGAGCTGCGCATGGACTTCGAGGCCGATGGTGAGGATGTACTTGGGCATGATCTGGAGCGAAATGAACGCGCCAGGCTCAATTCAATCGCACTGGCTGCGGGCGGCCATAAACGATGGAATCCATCGCTTGTTCAAGCGCCAATCCGCTGAGCACCGGCTCCAGATCCGGATGATTCGCCGCCTCCTCCACCTTCTTCATCTGCATCAGGCCGGCGAAGTCCTGTTTGTCGATCGCCTTGCGCACTTCGGGGTCGTAGCCGAGTTCGACGATGCGCGGATGATTGAGGGCGTTCGCCGTGGCGGGGCTCGCCGCCGCCAGACGCTGCCACATGCCGCCTTCAGGCCACAGGATCAAAAGGCGCGAAAGGTTGGCCGTGGCCTTGAGGTCGTAGGGGTCGAGCTTTTTCGACATGCCGCCGATGAAGCTGTTGTCCACGCGCTGGCTGAGGCTGTACCAAAACGACTTGGCCTGGCTTTCGATCTCACCGCCTTTTTTCATCACCTCGGCGGCGTTTTCCATGCCATACAGACTGCCCACGAGCCGCAGCACCATGCTGCCGATCCACAGCAGCGCCCCGGAGGGAAGAAAGCTGATGATCAACCCCTTCCATCCGTCGAGACCACCGAGCATTTTCAGCAGGCCAAAGGCGGCGAGAAAGTAGGTTCCCATCTTGCAGAGAAAGTAGGTCAGCACCCCGGCAGCCACGGACAGCAGCAGCAGGCGGTCCGTGGTGATGTTGATGCCGGCGGCGCCGAAAATCTGCACACGATGCCGGAACACATACCAGGCGGCGCCCACGGAAACACCGAAGGTCACCACGCCGAGCAACTGCTTCACCACCCCGCGTGAAAACGCCAGTCCGGCGGCAAAGGCGATGAAACCCACGATACCGATGGTGGCCCACATGCTGGAGGGCACCTTTTGTACAGTCTGAAGGACTTCGGTGGGATTCGGCATGGAGGCGGAAGGTGGGGCGCGCCATCGTAACATCTCCTGCCGCGCTGTCTCGCAGGAAAATGGCTCAGCACAAATCCTGCATCGCACGCAGCTTCGCGTGGGCCGCACCGCGATTGAGGAGTTCCTCCGCCAAAGCCTTGCCTGCGACCAGATCCGCCGCCTTGCCGGTGATTACAAACCCTGCCGCCGCATTCAGCACGGCGATGTCCCGTTTCGCTCCTTTGATCGTGCCGGCCAGCACGCCTTCGAGCGTGATCGCGTTCTCCGCCGCATCGCCACCGACGAGGTCTTCGAGCTTCGCTTTGCCGAAACCGAGCGTCTTCGGATCAAGCTTCGTCTCGCTGAGTTTTCCGTCGGCAAGCTGGCAGATGTCATTCACGCCAAGCGTCGAGAGTTCATCCATCCCCTGCCCTGCCCCGGCGCTGCCATGCACCACCCACGCGCCTTTGCGGCCGAGCTGCACGAGTATTTCACCAAAAGCCCGCGTCAGCTTCGAATCAAACACGCCGATGAGCTGGTAGTCCGGCCGGCCGGGATTCAGCAGCGGCCCCAGCACGTTGAAAATCGAGCGCTGCCCTTCGGCGGCGAGCATCTTCCGCGCCTCCGCCACCGCCTTGAACGCCGGATGATACAGCGGCGCAAAAAAGAAGCCGAGCCCGATGCTCTCGATGCCCGCGACCACACGTTCCTTCGGCAGGTCGATCTTGATGCCCAGCGCCTCCAGCACATCCGCGCCACCTGCCTTGGAGGTGATGCCGCGATTGCCGTGCTTCGTCACGCACACGCCTCCCGCCGCGAGGATGAACATCGCCGTGCTCGACACATTGAAGAGATGCAACTGGTCTCCGCCTGTGCCGACGACATCGAGCATTGGTCCCGGCAGTTTCCCACGATCAATGCCCGGATCGACCGCCAGTTTCAAAAACGCCTGCACAAACGCCGCAATCTCCGCCGGCGTCTCACCCTTCTTGGCCAGCGCACGCAGAAAATCAGCCTTCACAGCCGACGAAACCGCCGGATCGACCAACGCCGCCGCCGCCGCCGCGATCTGGGCGTCGTTGAGGTTGGTTTTGGAGAGAAGCTGGTTGGTGAGCAATTCCATGATTTGATTTTGAATGCCGCCCCGTGTTTAAGCAACCCTCGAACTTGAAACCTGAAACTTTGAACTCGGAACCCATCCTCGGCATCGACCTCGGCACGACGAACTCCCTCGTCGGCGTCGTGGACAGCGGCTTTCCGATCCTGCTGGCGGACGAAAACGGCAGCCGCAGCACGCCGAGCGCCGTCGGCATCGCCGAGGACGGCAAGATCACCGTCGGTGCTCCGGCCTTGCGGCAACGCGCCCTGCATCCCACGCGTACCATCACCTCGGTGAAACGTCTCATCGGCCGCCGCGCCGGCGAATCCGGCTGGGTACCGCCTTACGTTCTCAGCGAATTGAAAACGACGCCCGTCGAAGTTTCGGCGGAGATTTTGAAGCACCTCAAAGCCGTCGCCGAGCGCGCACTGGAGCAAAGCGTGTCGCAGGCCGTCATCACCGTGCCCGCTTACTTCAACGAC
>DAORHS010000259.1:0-6461 GCA_035438165.1 Prosthecobacter sp. | reverse complement strand
GACGAGGCGAAAGGAAAAATCTTCCGCTACCGCATGGCGAAGAACTCGGGTGATCCTATGGCGCTGCGCGAGGCCACCATGCGCCTGCAGGAGGACCCTCTCGCCATCCGCCGCGTGAACAGCCAGTCCACCGAGGCCTTCAAGATCGAGTTGAACAAGGACATCGGTGCCGTGCAGCAACAGACACGCGAGCTGATCAAAACACGTTTTGCAGAGAGAGGCATCAGCCCTGAGCGCGTCACCTTCTTCGAGGCCACCAATCCCATCAAGCCAGGGGAAAAAGTGAAGGTGGGCCAGGACTGGGACGTCACTGTGCGCGTGGATGGACGTGACGTGCCCACGCGCATCTCCCAGCCCATCGCGCACGAGGCGTACTACGAGGTCGGCACCGGCCGCAAGCCGCCGCCTGTCACCGCCACGGACCCGGTCTCGCTCGAGGCGCGCAAGAGCTACCGCAGGGCGGCCAACCACTATGCGGAGCAGCAGTCCCTCGCCGTCACCGACTACCAGTACCGCGAGGCCTACGGCGGCAATTCCGCCGAGGGCAGCCGCATCATCTCCGGCCCCAAGGACGTACCCTTGCGTGACCCGGTGCAGATGAGCAAGGTGATCGAATACAAGAGCATCGAGGCCCGCAACCTGGCCGAGCAGCTCCGCAAGGAGGGCAAGCTCGGCGCCGCCGTGGGGCGCGAGATCGAGCAGATGCGCCAGTCCACCAAACAGTATGACAAGCAGGTCAAGGTGCGGGTGGAGGCCATGGGGGGCAGGGTGCCGGACCACATCGTCAAAGGCCAGGAAATCATGAAGCAGATCGACGCCGGCCGTGTCACCCCGGCACAGGCCGCCCAGCAGCTCAGGGAGATGGGAGAGTCTCCCACGTCCATCATCCGCAAGTCGGCCGAGCTGCTGGAGGCCGCCCAGGTGCTAAAGCCACCAGGAAAAAGCGGCCCGCCCGCGCCGGATGTGTTTGTCGAGAATGTGCAGGACCGCCTGGCCAACAAGCGGCTCAACCGCGTGCTGGAGCAGGTGGATTCGGGCAAGCTCACCGTGGAGCAGGCCCGGCAGCAGATCGAAAAGATAGCGCCCAATCCCAAGGTCGCCCCGGTGGAGGGCGTCGGCTCCATCACCCGCCGCCAGGCAAACAACGCCCTCGGCCTGCTCTGGATGACCTCCACCGTCGTCAATGCCAGCGCGGAGGAAGGCCTCGCCGCCGCAGAGGCGGGGGAGGATCCCAGCGTCCTGCGCGCCATGGGCCGGGCGATTCTCGAGGCCACCATGATCCCCGGCATGATCGAGGGCATCAAGCACGGCAACAATATCGGCGAGGAGGAGCTGGCCAAGGCGGACGCCGAAGGCCGCAGCGAGCTGGACGCCACCCTCAGCGGCTTCTCCCGTTTCGGCCAGGAGCTGTCCGGCTGGACCCTCGGCTCGCAGATCGCGCAGGAGGAGATCATCGATGAGGAGGCGCGCGCGGAGGCCGAGGGCCGCGAGCCGAGCTACTTCAACAGCACCCTGAACGGGGCCGTGCGCGGCCTCGGGGAGGTGCTCATGATCAACACCATCGCCAACGCGGCAAACAGCCTCACCGAGGAGGAGGTCATCCAGCGCGGCCAGGAGCAGGTGCTGCGGGCCTGGGTGCAGGGCAAGCTGCTGGAAGACCTCCGCGCGCTCGCTGGCATTCAGCGGGACCTGGAGGAGTTCATGCTCACCACCAATGTGCGCGCGCCGGACTTCGCCACCCAGTTGGCCGAGCTCACCGACCGCTACGAGAGCGCGCGCCTCGCCATGGCGAATCTCTCCGACGCTGCCGCACGGCAGCTCGGCGCACAAGATCCACTTGCCCTCACCGTGAGGGACCGCACAGGCGCTCTGCCAGACCCGCCCGCCGCGGCCGACATCATCGCAGCGCGCGAGGCGGACCTCACACCCGTGCCCAATGTCGTGGGGCAGAGCCTCATGACAGCCAGCAGCACCATCACGGACGCCCAGCTCACCCCGCAGGCCGCCAAGGCCACACGTGTGCCCGCAAATATCAAGCCCCTGGTCGTCTTTGGCCAGGATCCCAAGGCTGGCGAGCGTGTGGAACCGGACACCGCCGTTACCCTCATCTACAATCCCGGTGGCAACGTGGCCATGTCGCTCCAGGTCCCGGATGTCACCAAGCTCACCAAGGCGGAGGCGGAGGCGAAGCTCACGGATATGAAGTTCAAATTCAAAGCTGAGGCGGGCGACAAAAAACCCGCGCGCACCAACAAGAAGCAGGAGGTCTATGCGCAGTCACCCCAGGCCGAGACCGAGGCTGGCGAGGGGGACACCGTCTCCTTCACCTACTACGCCGGCATCCCCGTGGGACGCTACATCGGCATGAGCAAGGACGCCGCCGCCAAGGCCATCACGGATGCAGAGCTGCGTCCCAAAATCGAAGAAGGCGGCAACATCACCCAGAACGAGGCCGAACGTTTCAACATCTATGCGCAGAGCCCGCAGCCCGGCGAGCACGTCTGGTTCGATGACGAAGTCTCCGCGCAGTATTACAAGCTCGTGGAAGGCGGCTTCCAGCCCAACGACTGGGAAAAGGTGGACGCTGCACGCCTCGCCGCTGCCAAGGTGTATGACGCAGGTGATCCCGCCTTGGACATGTTCAAGGGGGCCTCAGGCAAGCACTGCGCCATCTACCTGCCCGCGCCACGCACTGCCAACCTGCAGACCGCATCCCAGATGTGGATCATCGTGAAGTTCGCCGACGCCGGTGGCGCAAAGGCCGTGTACGACCAGATGATCGGTCCCATGACCGCCAATCAAAACATCGCCGGCCACACGGAGAAGCTAGTGCGCGAAGACGGCGGCGTGGCCTACACCCGAAACATGAACCTAGGCGGCTACCGCCTCACCAACCACATCCGCGGCGCCATCTACCGCGACATCTTCCTCATCTTCTACTCCATGCACGAGCCCCAGGCCGCCGCCGACACCTCCCACGGCGCCCAGATCATGCAGAAGAGCAAAGATCTCATCAATCTGCGGTTTCCGAAGCCGTAAAAGGGGGATCCTCACGTCCGGTTTGGAGGAAGTCGCAAGGTGTTAGAGTCAGACGTCCGTGCAACTCGCCGCCACATCGCCCATGCGCGCATAGACTTCGCGTCCGGCGCGGCTGTGTTCGATGAGATCGTCGGCAAAGCGGATTCTGCCGGGCTCGAAGATCGTGATACAGCAGGAGCCACCGAAGCGGAAGCAGCCCTTCTCATCGCCCTTCGTGATCGCCGCATCTGGCGTGAAGGTTTGCACGATGGAGCCGACGCAGGTCGCGCCGACTTCGAGAAGCAGAACGTCGCCGAGCGTTGGCGTGCGCAGCACGGTGATCTCGCGTTTGTTCTCCCAGAGAATCGACGGGCGTTTGCGCAGGGCGATGGGACTCACCGAGTAAAGCGGGCCGTTGATCAACATGGCTCCACCGGGAGTGCCGGAGCAGGGGAAATGGAAACGATGATAATCCACCGGGCAAAGGCGGGAGATGAGCATGGCGCCATGTGCGTAGCGTTTGGCAGTTTCCGCATCGCCCAGAAGCGCAGCGAGGTCAAAGCGGACGCCTTTGATGAAGAAATCATCGCAGGCGGCGATGTCCGGCAGCACGAGATGGCGGCCGTCGGCGGGGAAGGCGATCTCGTTGTCACCGGCGGCGATGGGCCGTGCCTGCGGCTTGAGTTTGCGGTAAAAGAACTCGTTGAAGGTGCGGAAGGAATCCGGTGCGTCGGCGAATTCACTGACGTCCACGCCGTAGGTGGCCAGGAACGGGGCGATCTTGGCGCGGCTGGCCGGGGTGTCCATCCGATTCCCGTACCAGCGCGAAAAGGCGGCCCGTTTGACCAGGGCCTGCAGCGGCAGCGCTCCGAGCGGGTTCTCGTAGCTGAAGCGCAGAAAGCCCTCGCCATAGACCGCCTCGGTCTCGATGCGCTGGGTGAGGCGGTTGAAATAAGTAATCGGTTCGGCTGGCATGGGACTTGTTCACATAGCGCCAAGCCAAGAAAACGCCACACGAACAAAGCTGGCGACAAAGCTGATTCGAGGCATAGTCGCGGCCCCTTTCACGACCGATCGTATGACCGAACCCGAAGCCAGCACCGACAACCAACCGCAGCCCCAAGCCGGTCTGGTTGACCTTTCCGATTTGAAAATGATGCCTGCATGGGTGGGCGAGTTTGGCAAAGAGGAGAAGATCAAACAACGCTATGCCGGCGCGGAAGACCGTCCGCAGCGTGGTGGCCGCGATGATCGTCGCGGTGGTGGTGGCTTTGGTGATCGTGGACGCAGTGGCGGCCCGCCGCCGCGCCGTGACGGCCCTGGTGGCCCTCGCCCTGCCGGTGGTGGTGCATTCCGTCCTCGTGGCGAAGGCGGCCCGCCGCGCCGTGATGGTGATGACCGTCGTGGTCCCCCGCGTCGTTTTGGAGATCGTGATCGTGGCGCCCCGCCGCAGCGTGAGTGGGTGGAGATCCCGAAGGATGTGCAGATCACGATCTTCCCTGAAGACAAGGCGGTGGATGCACTTGCCGCGCATGTGCGCCAGACAGGGCATGCCTTCAGCATGTTTGACGCCGCGCGGCTTGTGCTCGCGGGTGGAGACCGCTTCATGGTGCGCTTCCGCTGTGCGGAAGAACGCGCCACGGGCTTCTACCATGTGCCTGCGGACGGCAGCCTGTTTCTCTCACGCGATGAAGCGCTCGCCCATGTGCTGCGCAGCGCAGCGCTGGATGAGTTTTACCGCGTCGAGGAGATCGAACTCGAAGCGCCGAAGGGGGAGTTCGCCTCCGTGGCCGTCTGCGGCATGAGCGGCGAGATCATCGCTCCGCCCAGCCATCACAGCTATCAAACCGGTGTCATCCGGCTGCATCGCGAGCGCTTCTCCAACATGTCGATCGAAGACTTCAAGCGCCGCATTCGCGTGGAGGCGAATCCGGAACTCGTCGCGAAGTGGAAAGAAAACATGAGCAAGGGCCGCCGCTGGGTCTGCCTCAAGGGCGAGGTCGCTGAAGGTGCCGAACCCACCGTGCTCAACTCCCGTGCCGACATGGAGGCGCACTTCCGCCGCACCTTTGGCAACGACGCGGTCATCGAAGTGCGTGACGCCACGGTTCCCGGCAACATCGACAAGCAGAAGCTGGCGCATGTGCTCTTCATCATGCTCCGTCAGTCGGTGGATGCGGCCCGGAAGCATCTCTTTGAACTCTCCCAGAAGCTTGGTGCCGGTCTGGAACGCCGCGGCATGAAGCTCTTCAAGCGCCGCGCCGGCAAGCAGTTCGTCTGCCGCGTGAAACCGCGTGCGATCGAACCTGGCATGGTCTTCTCCGACCGGCTGGCGCTGATCGTCGAGCGTCTCAAGGCGAACCACGGCATGATTTTGCACGAGCTGGTGGAGTCCATCGTTCCCTCGCCTGCCACGGAAGAACAACCGGCGTCCGACGCGCCCAAGCCGCCGACCGAGGAGCAGGTGGGGGTCATCAAGGACATCCGCTGGCTCGCCAATGAAGGTTATGTGATCGAATACAGCGACGGCATGGTCTTCCTCGGCGTGCAGGGCGAACCTGCAGCCAGAAAGGAAGCTCCCGCCGCCAAGGAATCTGCGGCCGCAGCGGCTCCTGCCGCGGAGCCGACCGAATCGGCTGCCGAAGCAGAGCAAACGGAAGCAGAACCAGCGCTGACAGAAGCTCCTGTGGAAGAGTCTATGGCAGAAGAAGCGCTGGCAGAGGAGGCTGAAGTTGCGCTGGCAGCATCCTCGGTGGAAGAACCTGTGGCGGCAGAAGCACCGGCAGAGGAAACATCCAAAACTGAGGCTGCCAAAGCAGAGCAGGAGGAAGCTGAACCAGCACTGACCGAAGCTCCGGTGGAAGAGTCCATGGCGGAAGAAGCGCTGGCAGAGCAGGCTCAAGCTGCGCTGGCAGAATCCTCGGTGGAAAAACCTGCGGCGGAGCAAGCCGCCGAATGATTCACGCCCGGCTCCGACTCTGATTTCAGCGGCTGTCCTCGACAGCCCAGAGCATCTTCACCGTTTGCACGGCGGCTTTGACGTGGTGAACACGGAAAATCTGCGCACCCCGGGTCATGCCGGCCGCGATGCAGGCCTGGGTTCCTGCGTCGCGTTCCAGAGCCGGGACGCCAAGGACATCGCCGATGACTGTTTTGCGTGACACGGGCAGCAGGATGGGGCGCTCAAAACGGTGAAGCCGCTCCAGATCGCGGTAGATCGTCAGATTGTCCTCCTTCTGTTTGGCGAAGTCGATCCCCGGATCGAGCAGGACGTTCTCACGCGGCAGCCCGACGCTCTCCGCCAGCACCAGCCGCTGCTCGAAGAAGTGATCGAGCGTGTCCATGATGCGCTCGTACTTCACATGCGTGTGCGGCACCTTGGGCTGGCCGACGCTGTGCATGATGAGCAGCCCGGCATTGTGCTCCGCGCAGAGCTTCGCGTT
>DAORHS010000258.1:0-6461 GCA_035438165.1 Prosthecobacter sp. | reverse complement strand
CTTCGGCTTTTCCGGAAAGTAGGCGGTGGACATCAACTCACCCAGGATCTCGCCCACGCCTTCTCCGGTGGTCAGATTGGCCAGCGGCAGCGCGGGACCGGCCTGCCAGCGTTGATGCTGTTTGGAAAACACGGCAGAGCACACTTCGCGCCCGCCATCGAACCACAGATGCCACTGCCACGGCAGCTCCTCCGGCACCCGATACCAGTGACTGTCTGCGCCCCGGCTCGTCTTCGATGCCACTGTGCGCGCCTGACGGTAAATGTCAGGCGCTTTGAGTTCACAGGGATCGGTGAGGGCGAGCATGGAGCGGACAGGCTGGTGATCGGATGCGGAAGAGGCAGCGTTTACCAGTCGGTCGTGTCAGAGGCCGCCAGCACGTGTGTCGAGGTCGGGCCGGTGCCTGCAAAGTCGCAGTTTCCGTAAGGTGTGCCCACCGTGGGGACGGTGCCCGTCCAGGTGTAGGCGCCGCCAGATGGACAGACCGGCTCATTCTCCATCAGCAGCCCCGCCCCGAAGACATCGGTGGTTACCAGAGCTCCGCCGATGTTGAGGTTTTGCATGTTGGCAGCCGAGCGCACGACTTTCTGCACGGCGGCGAGCTGCATTTTGCATTTGGCCTTGTCAGCTCCCTGGCGGTAGCTGCCCAGACCGAGGAAGACCACGGCGATCAATCCCAGGAGGAGAGCGATCACGAGGCTGATTTCGATAAGAGTCATCCCGGAACGATTGAAGCGTTGGGCGAGACGACGATTTAGGGTGGTGTGTGTATTGATTTTCATTTCTTTATGTGGGTTTCGGGACGCGAATTTATATTCTCTATAAATACTGTTAATTGCAAAACCAAAGGGCCTCCGCTTTTCATTAAATTCCCCTAAAGCAATACTTAGCGCTCTTTGGGGGGCGGGGACTTGCACGAGGCGCTTGTCACTCACTCCACACGCCCTTCTGCGCAGGCAATCCAGGCTTTGCTCGAACCGACGATCGTGACAAAAAGCCGGAAGATGGGAGGTCGAGCCCCGATCTCGAACGGGATTCGATGTTTAGCTCCGCCCTAAATGCGAGGTGGATCCTCTCATCCGAGACAATGGATCAAGACCACGTTCCTGCCATCAGCGACCGGGTTGAAACAAACCACACCGTTGAACTGTAGGTCTGGGCCGTGAATCTCGGACTCAAGCAGGACTCAGTTCTCATTCGGAGTCTTTGGACCACCGCCGTGCTGACAACAACGTCGGTGTTTGCAGCCGACTACTTGAAAGACATCAAACCGTTGCTGAAAGAGCGCTGCGTGTCGTGTCATGGCTCGGTGAAGCAAAAAGGCGATCTGCGGCTCGATGCAGGCGCTTTGATCGGCACAGGTGTCCACGAGGAGATGCTTTCGCGTGTCACCTCGCACGATGAAGATGAACGCATGCCGCCGGAAGGAGCAAGACTCACGAATTCGCAGGTCGAGATGTTGAAACACTGGTTTGAAGCCGGTGCGCCGTTTCCGAGCGATGAGGTGATCCCGAAGAAGCCTTCGGAGCATTGGTCGTTTCAGCCAGTGAAGCGGCCGCCGGTGCCGGACTCGGCGCATAAGCATCCGATTGATGCCTTTGTCTTCGGAAAGCACGAACCTCTGCCCCAAGCCGCGCCGATGGCGCTACTCCGCCGCATTCACCTCGATCTCACCGGCCTGCCACCGACGTTAGCAGAACAGGATGCCTTCACCCATCAGCCCCATCCCTCCTATCAGTCCTATGAGGCCGTCATCGACGACCTCCTCACCCGCCCCGCCTACGGCGAGCGCTGGGCGCGCCACTGGCTGGATGTCGTGCGCTACGCCGACAGCAACGGCTACGAGCGTGACGCCGAGAAGCCCTTCGTCTGGCGCTATCGCGACTACGTCATCGAATCGCTCAACAAGGACAAGCCCTTCGACCGTTTCGTCATCGAGCAGATCGCCGGTGATGAACTGCCGGACAAGTCGCTCGAAACCCACATCGCCACCGGCTTCCTGCGGCTCGGGCATTGGGATGATGAACCCGCCGATCCCGCGACGGATCGCTACGACCAGCTCGACGACATCGTTAGCACCACCGGACAGGCTTTCCTCGGCCTCACCATCGGCTGTGCGCGTTGTCACGATCACAAATTCGAGCCTCTGGCCACACGCGACTACTACAGCCTCGTCGCCGTCTTCAATCCGCTCGAGCGCCCCCGCAAAGGCCGCACGGAGCTCACGATGAAGATCAACGACACCGAGGTTTACACGTGGAAACAGACCGACGGCGCCATTCCGGCCACACATGTGCTCGTGCGCGGCTCGCCCTCGCGATTGGGCGACCTCGTCGATCCCGCCGTGCCTGCCATCCTCGCCAAAGGTAGGGCGGATGGTCCTCCATCCGCCGCCGGGGCTACCCAACGTCGCCTCGGCCTCGCGCAATGGATCGCGAGCACGAACAATCCGCTCACCGCCCGCGTCATCGTGAACCGCGTCTGGCAGCAGCACTTCGGCCAGGGCCTCGTGACCACCGCGAACGACTTCGGCCTCATGGGTGCCGCTCCCTCGCATCCCGAGCTGCTCGACTGGCTCGCGCATTGGTTCATGCACGACGCCAAGTGGTCGCTGAAGAAACTGCACCGCCTCATTCTCACCAGCAACGCGTGGCAGAGCAGCAGCAGCAAAGGGCAAAGGGCGAAGGGCATAGAGTCCAAGCCTGCCCGCGCGACGCCCAGTGGCGATTCAGACTCTTCGCCCTACGCTCTTAGCTCTTCGCCTTACCGCTATCGGCGCTTGGAGGTCGAAGCCATCCGCGACTCCATGCTCGCCGTCAGCGGCCAGCTCAATCCGAAGCGTTTCGGCCCCGCGATGAAGCCCGGCATTCCCGCCGCCGCGCTCGAAGCCAACACCGACAAAGAAAAAGTCTGGCAGGTCTCCGACGAACGCGAAGCCTCGCGCCGCAGCATCTACGCCTTCATCAAGCGCGGGTTGGTGGTCCCCATGCTCGAAACCCTCGACCTCGCCGACACCGTCAGCAGTTGCCCCCAACGCCAGGTCACCACCGTCGCCCCGCAGGCGTTGAGCTTGTTCAACGGCGACTTCGTGAACCAGCAGGCCAAACACTTCGCCGCACGATTGAAACGCGAAGCCGGCGATGATCCCGCAAAACAAATCACGCTGGCTTGGCGAATGGCGTTGTGCCGCGAGCTGACGGCGGACGAACTGACGAAGATGCAGGCGTTTTTGCGCGAGGAATCCCTGGAGCAGGCCTGCCGCGTGATTTTGAATTTGAACGAGTTTGTTTATCCTGAGTGAATTGAGGACTAAAGCTCTCGGCAGAATGTTTTCTGTTGATAAGGTCGCAGGGACCACCTCCCATCCATGCAGAAGCATATCGAAATAAGCATGGCGTTGGAATATGAAAAAGTATCGCTTTGGGTCGCCTCTCTCGCAGACGCCAGTGATGGGCATAATCGTGATCGGCAACGACTGCGGTCCGAATTTGCAGGATTCAGATCGAGGGTTGGCGTTCTGTTGGAGAAGATCCAATCTGACTTTCCCGACCTGACAGTCCACGATCTGTCACACATTGATGAGCTCTGGCGCATTGCATCTTTACTGGCTGGCGAAGGGTATCCGATCAATCCTCTTGAGGCCTTTGTGCTTGGCGGAGCGTTCCTGCTTCATGACGCAGCCCTCTGTTTTGAAGCGTATGATGGCGGGCAGATGGGAGTTCGTTCGACAGTTGCTTGGAAGGATGCGTTTGCGGCTGAATTGAACCGTTCTCCCATAGCGCCAGCCAGCGAGAGGGAACAAAGAGCAGACTTCGCTGCTGTACGTCTTCTTCACGCAGATCAAGCTACCAAACTAGTGGAACGCAATTGGAACACCTCCGGTAAAGGCGACCCAGTCCATCTCATCAGTGATCTTCATATTCGTCAGCACCTCGGGCTGCTTATGGGCGAAATAGCCGCCAGCCATCACCAAAGTATTGAGGATGTCGCCAGTCGGTTCTCATCAGCGTTCAACGCGCCTGGCGAGTTCCCTAGTGAGTGGCAAGTGGACGGCGTCAAACTTGCGTGCCTGCTTCGGTGCGCCGATGCGCTTCATCTGGACAATAAACGAGCGCCGGACTTTCTTCACGCTCTTCGACAGCGCAGCGGCATTTCACACGATCATTGGCAAGCGCAGAATTGGCTGGGACGTCCTGCGCTTGACCCCCTGTGTCCAAAAAAAGAGACAGTACTTGTCACTTCGACCAGACCGTTTCCAAAGAACGAAGCCAACGCGTGGTGGGTCGCTTGCGACGCATTGTCTGTAGTCGACAAGGAAATCAAGTCAGCAAACAATCTTCTCGAAGCCAGAGGCAGTTCACTGGCTCGACCACTCCAGATAAGAAG
Organism: Prosthecobacter sp.; assembly: GCA_035438165.1. Taxonomy (GTDB): domain Bacteria; phylum Verrucomicrobiota; class Verrucomicrobiia; order Verrucomicrobiales; family Verrucomicrobiaceae; genus Prosthecobacter. The sequence continues at coordinate 2,075 of DAORHS010000258.1, read as the reverse complement.
AGTCCGGGGCTGTGACCGGCTGGAGGCTTTGACTGAGGTTGTAAAGACAATTGGGTGGAGCCCGTGTTCCGCTTCCTTGCATGTGAGCAACGTTGAATCGCTCGTTGCTTCATTGGGTGGGGAGAAGCTATACGGTAGCAACTGCGGAGTCGGGGTTGCTCTTCGAGAACTGATTCAAAATGCAAGGGACGCAATTTGTGCCAGGCGGGCAGTCGAACCAGATTATGACGGAGAACTCTTCATCACTTACGATCCTGAATCCCATACCATAACTGTCGAAGATGACGGAGTTGGCATGTCTGAACGCGTTCTGACTGGGCCGCTGCTTGGATTCGGAACGAGTTTTTGGGCCTCGGATTTGGTTCGAAGCGAGTTTCCAGGTCTCATCTCTTCAACGTTTCGATCCTCCGGCAGATTTGGCATTGGCTTCTTCTCCATTTTCATGGCTGCGGAGTCGGTAACAGTGTCAAGCCGTCGTTATGACGGAGCGTATGCATCGACAGCAACGCTGGCATTTCCAACAGGTCTCACTCTCCGCCCGATCTTGTCGAGAGGACAGATCGAAGGATTCCGCCGATCAACTCGGGTTTCGCTGAAGATCAAACCTGAGCTTATGGTGAATTCGCTAGATTTGATGGCCGGAAAGGGCTTTATCGAAGCAACAAACAGCAACGGTCCGTTGGTTGGCAAGAAGGTTTCATTAGCACAGTACTTGGGTTCGCTTTGTGCATCGCTGGACGTGTGTGTTAGTTTTGCTGAGGGACCGGCTACTTCCGAGCGGTTACACGCCAAAGTGCCGTCAAATCCGGAGGATTACGGGAAGTGGTTACGGCGTCTTCTTTTGGCCGACGCTCTGAAGGATCCTGACCTTGATCAATACTTGGAGGGTCACGCCAAGCGTCTCCGGCCAATCTCGATAGGTGGAAACCAATTAGGACTTGCAGCGATTTCTACGCGGCCGGGAGGACCGGGCATGCTAACTCTGGGTCGACATACAGCCGGCTTCCTGCCAAACAACCTTGTGGATGGCTCTGGTCGGCTGATCCTCGGATTCATCGAGACTGGGACGGATTCTGCGCAACGTGGTGCAAAAGCATTGGAAGGCGCCTCACCCGAGTTTAATGCATGGGCACAGGAGCAGTTCAAACTGCTTTCGACTACACCACTCGATGATCGTGAGTGTTTTCAAGCCGCCGGTGGGCTTGCATCTTTTGGAGTTGATAGTCGCCCACTGGCCCGATTGGCCATATTCATCAAAGGGCAGGGACTGATCTGTGGATTTGGTGATGTCGTGAAGATTCTTCGAATGATGCCAGTTGCTATCTACAAAAGCAAAAGCGGCGATTTCATCGAGGGCTATTGTAGTTTTACCGAGATTCCTGGTGCCGCATTAATACGCCCATTGGGAAGCGGTTGGAATTCTCTGAAATTTAACGATGACGGAGTTCCTGCATCCGATTGTAGCATCATTGACTTTATCCATCGTACGGCGGTTGAGAGTGGACTCAAAATCCGCTGGGAAACTAGAAAAAACGTCAGGGCGATGGATGTGATGGGAAGTGTCGATGCAGTTCTGGCTTTCAATAACCCTGAATGATGTCTTGTCATGGTGACCGTATTGCTTTCATCCCTTCACCCATGTCCCGCTTCATCCCCAACCTCACGCCATGCGGCCAGACACGCCGGGAGTTTCTCTGGCAGGTCGGGGGTGGGTTTGCGGGGCTGGCGTTGGCGGATTTGATGACGACGGACGCTTTCGCCGCATCGCCGCTGGCGGAGAAGCGGCCGCATTTTCCGGTGAAGGCGAAGCACTGTGTGTTTTTGTTCATGAACGGCGGGCCGAGCCAGGTGGACACGTTTGATCCGAAGCCGGCGCTGACGAAACATCATGGCAAGCCTTACACGGGCGATGCGAAGGTGGGATCGAACGGGCGGGCGGTGGGCCATCTGATGCAGTCGCCGTTTGAGTTCACGCAGCATGGGCAGAGCGGATTGCCGATCAGCAGCTTGTTTCCGCACACGGCGCGGCACGCGGATGACTTGTGCGTGATCCGCTCGATGCACGCGGACACGGC
>DAORHS010000257.1:0-6486 GCA_035438165.1 Prosthecobacter sp. | reverse complement strand
CGGCCTTCCACGCGGCGGAAGTCTTTGGTGAACTCGGCCACGCTTTTGCGCTTGGGTTTTTCTTCGGCGGGTTTGGAGGCCGTTGTCTGAGGAGTGGTCGTGGGAGCCGGCGTAGCAGGAGGATTCGACGGAGCCGGGGCGGGGGAAGGCTGCGGTTTGGCCGGAGCAGGCTTTGCTGGGTCTGGTTTGGGTTCCGGCTTGGGTTCCGGCTTGGGATCGCGTTGAGGCTCAGGTTTGCCCGGTTCGGGCTTGGAGGGCTCCGGTTTGGCGGGAGCGGGCTTGGGCTCGGGTGCGGCCAGAAGACCGGATACGGAAACACAGAAGGCGAGGCAGGCTGGAAGAAGGCGGTGCAGCATGGCGGTGGCGGTGGGTTGACCGAAACCATAACGTCGCCGGTCCGGGCATGCACACAAATCGTGCTAAGATTGCTGCGAGCCCTGCGTTTCGGCCGTGGAAGCCATCGTCTTCCGACCCCATGAACACCCCCCATACCCTCCTTGCGTGCCTGACTTTCACTGCTGCCACGCTTAGCGCGGCGATGCTTCCCGAGAGTCAGAAAATTGACCAACTCCTGGCCCAGGGCTGGGAAAAGGCCGGTTTAAAACCGAACCCGCCTGCCAGCGACGAGGTGCTGGTGCGCCGCCTGTATCTCGACATCGCCGGTCGTATTCCCACCGTCGAGGAAGTACAGGCTTACCTGAAGTCGGGCGATCCGCAGAAGCGTTCGAAGCTCATCGACACGCTGCTGGCCTCCGACGGATACACCAGCCACATGTTCAACTACTGGGCCGACATCCTGCGCCTCTCCGACAACGTCAAAGGCCGCCTCACCGCCGAGGCCTATGAGGAATGGCTCAAAAAACAGATCAAGGCGAACGTGCCTTACGACCAGATGGTGCGCAATCTCCTCACCACCGACGGCGGGGTGTGGGACAGCGGCAGCATCGGCTTCTGGCAGCGGGACGAGAACAAGCTCGACCACCTTGCCTACACTGTGCAGGTCTTTCTCGGCACCAGCATCGTCTGCGCCCAGTGCCACAACCACCCCTTCGACAAGTGGTCGCAGATGGACTACTACCACATGGCGGCCTTTACCAATGGCATGGACACACGCAGCCGCGGCTTTGAAATGAAGCCACAGAAGCCGAAGCAGCAGCTCGACAAGAAACTGCTCGCCAGCATGGATCCGAAGGAACGCCGTGCCTATATGAAGAAGATGCAGGCGGAGCAGAAGAGCGCCGCCCAGACCGAGGCCGCCTCCGTGAGCCGCGAGGACATGCAGAAAGTGAAGCAGGCCATGCAGGACGTGATGAAGCCGCTGCGCTACACCAGCGCCGAGTGGCAGGAGGGCAAACTGCCCACGCTGCCACACGACTACAAGTACAGCGATGGCAAACCCGGTGAGAAGGTCAGCGCGAAAACCATGTTTGGCCATGAGGCGGTCCAGAAAGACGGCCAGACCACGCTCCAGGCATTCGCCGACTGGATGACAGATTCCCAGAACCCGCGCTTCACCACCGTGGTCGCCAACCGCATGTGGAAGAAGGCCTTCGGCATCGGTTTGATCGAGCCCGTCGATGAGATGACCGACAGCACCGTCGCCAGCAATCCGGCGCTGATGGATTACCTCAGCGAGCTGATGGTGGAGAAGAAATACTCCCTCAAGTCCTTCCTCCGCGTGCTTTACAACACGGACACCTACCAGCGTGCCGCCACGACCGAGGAAGTGCCGCTGGGAGAGATCTACCACTTCACCGGCCCGGTCCTGCGCCGCATGAGCGCGGAGCAGATCTGGGACAGCCTCGTCACGCTGAGCAAGGGCAATGTCGATGATTCCGTCGATGAGGAAAATGTGCGCCTGAACCAGTACCTCGACGATCTGGGCATGTTCCTTGGCACCATCAAGGCCAAGGGAGCCGCCGGTTTGATCGAAATCGCCCGTGCCAATGCCGACAAACTGGCCACCAACCAGAAGAAGCTCGACGAACTGAAGGCCCAGCTCGATGCCGCCAAGGAAAAGGGGGGCGACGTCACCGCACAAGCCAGGCAGCTCGCCCGTGAGGCCCAGCAGCTCCGCAGGGAAACCGAGCGTGATTTCCTGGTCGGCCTCGTGGGTGAGGAACGTGCCGCCGACCTGCGCAAAGGCTACAGCCCGCCCAAGCCCACGCAGCAGGCCAAGCGCCCGCAGATCGATCCCAAGCAGCTCGCCAGCATGACCAAGGAGCAGCGGAGGGAGTTCATGAAGAACTACCAGAAAACTGCCGGCAGCAAAGATGTGAACCTCGCCACCCGTGCCAGCGAGCAGCCCAGCCCGGCACGCCCCGGCACCTTTTTGCGCACCTTTGGCCAGAGTGATCGTGAACTCATTCAAAACGCCAGTGACGAGGCCTCCGTGCCCCAGGCGCTCAGCCTGCTGAACGGTCCCGTGGCGGACATCCTCAGCAGTCCGGTTTCCAAGCTCAATCAGGACCTTGCCAAGGCCCAGAACACCCCGCAGAAGATCGACACCCTCTACCTCGCCTTCCTCGGTCGCAAACCGAACGCGGCAGAGCAGGGCGTTCTCAACAGCGTCATTCAGGAGCGAGGCGACAAGGCCGTTGCCGATGTCACGCACGCGCTCATCACCGGATCACAGTTTCTCTTCGTGCAGTAAGTTCAACCCACGCTCATCCTTCCCATGAAAGCCCTGCTCAACACCTGCGACGACCTCTCCCGCCGCGACTTCGCCAAAAACATCGCCAAGACCTGTCTCGGCGTCTCCGTCATGAGCGCCCTCGCGCCGCGTGGCTTTGCCGCCCCTTTTGAAGGCGCCTCCAAAGCCAAACAGGTCGCCACTGCGAAGCGCGTGATCTACTTGTACATGTCCGGTGGCATGACACACCTCGACACCTTTGGCGTCGTGCCCGGAGCCGACACCATGGGCTCAACCAAGGCCATCGCCACCTCCGCCAACGGCGTGCAGATAAGCGAATATCTGCCCAGCACCGCGAAGATGATGCATCGTGGTGCGATCATCAATTCGCTCACCTCCACGCAGGGAGCGCATGCGCAGGGGAATTACTTCCAGCACACCAGCTACACCATGCGCGGTGCCACACGGCATCCCTCCATGGGCGCGTGGTTGCAGAAGTTTCAGGGCAAGGGCAACACCGACCTCCCCGGCTCCGTCATCATCACCGGTGACAGCAAGCACCCCGGTGGTGGTTTCTTTGAAGCGGCGTATCAGCCGCTCATCCTCAACGATCCCGCCAAGGGTCTGCAGAACAGCCACAAGCCCGCCGCGCTCAGCGAGTCCGACTTTGACTACCGCCTCGGCCTTTCTGCAAAGCTCGACCAGTCCTTCCGCCAGACCTACAACTACAGCGGCGTCAAAGCCTACGCCGAGGTCTATAAAGACGCCATCAAGGTCATGAAAAGCGAAGACCTCGACGCCTTCGACCTCAGCAAGGAGTCCGAAGAAGTCCACACCGCCTACGGCGATGGCAACTTCTCCCAAGGCTGCCTCCTCGCCCGCCGCCTCATCGAGCACGGCGTGCGCTTCGTCGAAGTCACCCTCGGCGGCTGGGACATGCATCAGGACATCTACGCCCGTCTGCCCGAGCGTGCCGCTGAACTCGACAAAGCCCTCGGCGCTCTCCTCGCCGATCTCGAACGCCGTGGTCTGCTCGACGACACCCTCGTTGTGCTCACTTCCGAGTTCGGTCGCACGCCGAAGATCAATCAAAACGATGGCCGCGACCACTATCCGAAGGCCTTCAGCTCCGTGCTCTGGGGCGGTGGCATCGCCGGTGGCCAGGTCTATGGCAAGACCGACAAGGGCATCGAAGTCACCGAAAACAAAGTCGGCGTCCCCGACTTCAACGCCACCATCGCCTACGCCCTCGGCCTGCCGCTCGATCTGGTGCTCTACTCCAGCACCAAACGTCCGTTCACGGTGACTGACAAAGGCCAGCCGCTCACGAACTTGTTTGGTTGAGGTGGAGGACGAACGTCGCCTCTTCAAACGGCACAACTCGTGCGAGAAGCGTGTGTTTGAACACGATTTGAATCCATGCGTCCGCTTCTTGTCCTCTGGCTGCTTCTCACCTGCTCCGCTGTCCGTGCGCAGCAGATCGATCTCGAAAAGATCTTTGAGGAGAAGAACCTCGGGCCGGTGGGTGAGCTGCTGGCGCGTGGTGACTATGAACTCGTGGCGCGCATCGGTGAGGCGGCGGCGGAGAAGGGCTTGAAGTCACCGGATTGGCGGATCCTGCGGCTGAAAGCGCTGGTGGAGTTGGGACAGATCGAGACAGCGCTGGATGAGACGGCGAAGAGTCTCGTGCTGTTTCCAGGGCATTTCGAGATTCTGATGCTGCGTCATGACTTCGCCACGATGCTGGGCAGGACCGACGTGGCGGCGGAAGCGCTCAAGGGACTGAATGACGCGGCCAAGGCGAAACCGTCCAAGGACCGGACCGCGATGGAATCGGTGATGCTGGGTCGCGCGGCGATCGTGCTCGGGGCGGACGCGCAGAAGGTGATCTCACAGTATTTCAAAGTGGCGCAGGGCAAGGACGCGAAGCTGGAGACCGCCTATCTGGCCGAGGGGCATCTGGCGCTGGACAAGGATGACGCCAGGCGCGCGGCGGACGTGTTCCGCGCGGGATTGAAGGCGCATGGTGAGACGGCAGAGCTGCGCTTTGGGCTCGCGAAGGCGTTTCAATCCAGCGACCGCGAGAAGGCGGTGGAGAACCTGACGAAGGCGCTGGAGCTCAACCCCCACCACAAGGCTGCGCATCTGCTGCGTGCCGAGCTGTTGATCGGCGGCGAGAAATTTGTCGAGGCGGAGGCGGCGGTGCAGCAGGTGCTGGATTTTGACGAGCAGCACCCGCTGGCGTGGTCGCTGCGGGCCGTGGTGGCGTATTTGTTCCATGCGGATGCAAAAAAGATGGAGGAGGCGAGGACGGAGGCTTTGAAACGCTGGAGCAAAAACCCAGCGGTGGACCACACCCTCGGGCGCTGCCTGTCGCGGGCCTATCGCTTCGCGGAGAGTGCGGCGCATCAGCGCAAGGCGCTGGAGTTCGATCCGAAATATCTGCCGGCCAAAGTTCAGCTCTGCCACGATCTGCTGCGTCTTGGCGAAGAAGAGGAGGCATGGAAATTGGCCGCGGCGATCCGCACGGAGGACGGCTACAACATCCAGGCGCACAACTTGGGGTTGCTGGAGAAGGAGATGGGCGGCTATGTCACGAAATCGTTCGAGGACTTCACCTTGAAGATGCCGAAGCGCGACTGGCCGATCTACGGCGAGCGTGCGCTGACATTGCTGCGCGATGCGAAGACGATTCTGACCGCGAAATACGGACTCGAATTGAAGCGTCCGGTGCTGGTGGAGTTCTTTGGCGCACAGCAGGATTTTGCCATCCGTACCTTCGGCGCGCTGGGCGGGCAGGGGATGCTGGGCGTGTGCTTTGGCACCGTGGTGACGATGAACAGCCCTGGCAGCCTCGCGCATGGCCGCAACAACTGGGAGAGCACGCTGTGGCATGAGTTCTGCCACGTCATCACGCTCACGGTGACGAAGAACCGCATGCCACGCTGGTTGAGCGAGGGCATCAGTGTGTATGAAGAGCGCCAGCGCGATCCAGCCTGGGGCATGCCGATGGACGCGACCTTTCGCAAGATGGTGCTTGATGAGGAGACGCTCACGCCGGTGTCACGCCTCAGCGGCGCTTTCATGAACCCCGAGACGCAGGACCATCTCATGTTCGCCTACTTCGAGTCGAGCCAGGTCGTCGAGTATCTGCTGGAGAAATACGGCAAGGAGAAGTTTCAGGGCATCCTGCGCGATCTGGCCGCTGGGAAACGCATCAACGATGCGATCGCAAAGAACGCGGGCGACATCGACGAGATCGAGAAGGATTTCACCAAGTTCATCACGGCGAAAGCAAAGTCCTTTGGGGCAAAGGCGGATTGGGAGGAGCCGAAGCCCGAGGAGTTGAATCCCTTCGAGGAAGGCTCCTTTGCCGACTACGTGAAGAAGCATCCGAACAACCTTCCCGCCGTGCGCAAGTTTGCCGCCGAGATGATCGCGCAGAAGAACTGGCCGGAGGTGATCAAAACTGCCGACATTCTCATCCAACTGCTGCCCGAAGACTTCAGCGGCGAAAGCGGTTATTCCCTCAAAGTCATGGCGCTGCGTCAGATGAAACGCGAGAACGATGAGCTGGCCGTGCTGCGGCAGATCGCCGCAAAATCCTCGAGCGCGCAGAGCACCTTCCTGCGCCTCATCGAACTCGATGTGCCGAAAAAGAACTGGGTCGAGGTGAAGGCGAACGCACAGCGCGCCACGGCACTGAATCCGTTTCTTGTGACGCCGCAAAAGGCGCTGGCAGAGGCGGGGGCGGCCTTGAACGAGAATGAGGCGGCGATTGCCGCCTACGAACGCGTGTTGATCCTCGATCCCGGCGGTGCGGCGCAGACACACTTCAAACTGGCCGCGTTGTT
>DAORHS010000256.1:0-6498 GCA_035438165.1 Prosthecobacter sp. | reverse complement strand
CGATTAAAGTGCTCGCCCCAGTTGAGTTTGATATAGACGGAAAAGCAGCCATCCGGCGATTCCCCGGCGGTGACTCGAAGAACACCAACGGCAACAGCATCATGCTCCGCGTGGACTTCGGACGTACCCGCACCATTCTCACCGGCGACCTCAACAAAAGCAGCCAGACTTGGCTGCTCAAGGACTATGAGGGGCACACCCAGGAGTTCGAGTGTGACGTGGCCAAAGCCTGCCATCACGGCAGCGACGACGTGTCTTACTCCTTCCTTCAACGACTCCGTCCGGCAGTGACAGTTATCTCCTCGGGCGACAACGAAGGCCATGATCATCCGAGGCCCAGTATCGTGGCAGCCAGCGCCACGACTGGCCATTTTGAATTGAAGGACGACGAACTGGTCAGTCCGCTCGTCTTCTCCACTGAACTCGCCCGTAGCGTCAGCTTTGGCAATCCCTTCAAGCTGGTGCGGAAAACACCGGAGGGAGCGGACGCAGAAGTGATCGAAGGTGCAGATTTTGACCGCACTGAGATCACCTTCACCGAGGTCAAATCAGGTGATCGCAATGCCAGCACGAAGAGCAAGCGGCTAGACGAATCACTCGTGGTGGCCGGCCTGATCTACGGTCTGGTCAATGTTCGCACCGACGGTGAGACCATTCTCTGCGCCACCCTTGACGAAAAAGACCACGGCTGGCGGATTCACAAGATCAAATCGCGATTCTAAAAGGGACCAAGGGCATGGCCGAACAACTCCGGCCATGCCTTCTCTGGCTTCATGGACACCTTCCTCATCATGAAGCGCAGGGATAAGAACAGTGCATGACCACTGCAACGCCAACCTCGACAGCGGACAAAATCTATGAAGCCAAAACAACAAACAGCAGAAGTATTTAGGCTCGGCTATGTTCAAGCCGTAACTCTGACCGGTCTCTTTCTGGCCTCGCTAGGACGTGCCGAACTTCCCGGTCCATCGGGTGAGCCACCAATCCAAGTGATTGATGTCCATACCCATGTGTTCAATGGTCACGATCTGCCGTTGGCAGGACTTCTCAATGCACTAGGTGCCCCACTGGGCGTGAGCGGTGCCTTGGCCAAGGTTTTCAATGCGATAACTCCCACTGATGATCTTGATGGTCCAATGCCAGATGCCGCATTTTTTACCGCCGCCACCAGTCAAAACATTGGCAATCTTCTTCTGAAGAATGCCCAGTCCAACACAGGGGATTCAGAACTCGAATCCCTATTTTCCATCCTGCCTCCAGACGAGCGTGATGAACTTTTGGAGTTTGTGGGCAAATCAAATGAGCCCGAGCTGAATGCGCTGGATGACCTGAATGGTGTCGAGCGCGAAGTGGAGATTTTAGCGCGAGCACTTGCCATGATTGGGTTTCCACCAAGTGACGCAGTGGAGCCGGAACTCAATTTCGCCGTGACCAAAGCGAGCATTCCTGGCTACCTAAGTTTTCTGGGAGTGATGATGCATGGAAACCTCCACATTGCACGCAAGTTGGAATCGAAGGAATACCCCGCCGTGGACCTGTTTATTCACCACATGATGGACATGGAGAAGTCGTATGCCATCAAGCCTGTGGTGCCCTTCTCAAAACAGATGGGGCGCATGACAAAGTTGGATCGCCGGTTTGACGGCAAGTTTCTCCACTTCGTCGCTTTTGATCCATTTCGCGGCGAAGACGCCCTGCCGAGTGTGATCCGAGGGATCAAAGCAGGTGCAATCGGGGTGAAATTCTACCCGCCAAGTGGCTACAGAGCGGCCAATAATAAAATCCCTGAAAAACCGTCCCGCCTAAAGCCGGGTTCTCGCAAGCGCTGGATCTCGCGATACGAGAATCTTGGAAACGAGGACATCAACAAGGTGAATGAGAAGCTATTTGCGTATTGTGAGGTCAACGACATCCCGATTTTCACGCACTGCACTCCCAAGGGGTTTGAAGCTGACAAAGGATACGGGGAGATGGCCGATCCTCAGTATTGGGAGATCGTGCTCAAAAAACACGACAAACTCAGGTTGTGCTTTGGACACGCAGGCGGCCACACTTTTTGGTTTCCTCCCGCGCAGCCGACCTTGGCAGAAAAGGCTGAAGCCGACTTTGGCGCACAAGTCGTAAAACTCTGCCTCAACCATCCCAATGTTTACTGCGAGGTGGCATATCTCGACCAGATCCTCACCGACGAGGGGAAAAAGGCTTTCAAAAGCAAACTGGCAAGCATCATCAACGACAAGTCCACGAAGGGTGACTGGCGCTTTGGCGACAAGATCATGTATGGCTCCGACTGGCACATGATTCACAAAGAGCCGCACCACGAGGACTATCCAGCGGCCTTCAACAAAATCTTCACCGATCCAGCTCTGCCGGTTCTCAAACCATGGCAGCGCTCTTTTTTCAGCCGCAACGCCCTGGCTTATCTTCAGTTCCAGAAGATCGTATCAGCACCCGGAGTCACACCTGAACAGCGGAAATATTGGCAAGACCTGCTAGTCAAAGCTGCTGCCGGCCCAAAGTCAGGACCAGATAATCCGTGAATCATTGGGCCGTTCCGTCAGCTACATCATGGACACCTTCCCCATCGTGAAGCGCTAAGACGAGTCCAACACACGGCCACTACCTCACCAAACAAACCATCCTCCAAATCCACAACGCCCTCGGTGAGGCGATTCAGAGCGGCCAACTTTACCAAACTCCTCTCGATCCTCCGCCTGCCGATTCGGCCTGCTGTCACCCGCCACGAATCTGACCGACCCGAAACGCATCTCATTTTCACCTCACCTCTATTCCCCAAACCTCAACCTGATCCACTGCCATGGCCCTGTTTGTTTACATCTCCAACGCATGTCGGGAGGACGCCCGTACCCATTCCCTGTCCGACGAAATTGAACGGCTAAAAGAGCGCATTGAATCAACGCAGAGCGTCAGCCACTTTAATCCGTTTCCACCGCCCTACTTGGTGAAGAAGAAACTCGGCGGACGCCAGGGCCGGCTCATTGCCGACCTGCGCCGCGAGGGCGACAACGCCGTGGTGGTCTTCCTGGCCATCATGATTCGCGGGGACAAGGCCTACGAGAACCAGTTTGCCGTGGATCCCGTGGCGTACGGTGCCCAGCATTTTGCCCATCTGGTTACCGCTGACGTGCTGGCGGCCTATGTTGAGGAACGCTGTCGGGTGGAACCGCCGCCGACGAAATCCGATCCGAACGAAGCAGAATACGGCTTTCTCTACGACTCCTTCGCCCACCGTCAGACCGAGGGTGAGGAGGACATGGTGTACGAGACACCTGAATGGAAGGAGGCTGTCAGCGAACCGCGCATTTCCCAACAACTGGTGCGGTTCACCCATCCCTGCCTCAATGCGCTCTCGAAGGAATTAGGGATTCACCGGCTGGATATTCCCGGCAAGGCAGGCTGGGCGATCTGGATCCATCGCAGCGAAGGACGGCTGCTGCTCATCGTACCCGTCACGGAAGAGAGCACAGCCGCCGCAGCCATGGTTGTGGAGCGGTATCGTGAACAGCTGGGAGCCGGGAGCCTGAATCACATCCTCCGCGCCAGCCGCCGCGCCTACCCCGCCTACATGCTGGCGGATGAAGAAACCTGGGTGGAGATTCAAAAGGAGCCCGTGGCCAACATGGCGTTGTCTCCCGAAGAATCCGAGGTGCTGCTCAGCGCACGGCAGGCGGAGGGCGCTTTCCCCTTGTTTGTCAACGGCCGGGCGGGCAGCGGAAAATCGACCATCCTGCAATACCTGTTTGCCGACCTCCTCTACTATTATCTGACGACATCAGACGCCCGAAGCATGGCGCCGCCGGTCTATCTGACTGCCAACGGTGAACTTCTGCGAATGGCCCGCAGTTTCGTGGAGCGCATTCTGCGAAATGAGTCGGCGTTCAAGGCGACCGGTGGTGCCAATCTGGTGGAAGACAATCGTGAGATCATGGATGAAGCGTTCCGCGAGTTTCAACCCCACCTGCTTTCCATGATCGACCCGCAAACCAGACGGGAGCGCTTCGATCCTGCGAACCGCGTGGACTACTCGAAATTCCGACGGCTTTGGAACGACTGGTTCGGGATGGATCGCGAGGCCGTGCGGGATTTCGGCCCGGACATCTCATGGCACGTCATCCGCAGCTACATCAAGGGCATGAGTTCTGAAACCGTTATGGACTCCGACGACTATGTGCAGCTGCCTGAAAACCAGATCACGGTTACCCGCGAAACCTTCGAGAAGGTGTTTGAGCGTGTCTGGGAGGGCCGCTACAGCAAGCTTGCGGAGGCCCAGGGCCTGTGGGATGACCAGGATCTTGCGCGTTATGTGATCGATCAGAATCTGGCCAGACCTACCCACCCGGCTGTGCTGTGTGATGAGGCGCAGGACTTCACCCGTATCGAATTGGAACTGCTGCTACGGCTGAACCTTTTTTCGAACCGGTCCGTCCCGCCGCATGACCTGAGCCGTGTGCCCTTCGTCTTTGCGGGCGACCAGTTCCAGACGCTCAATCCGACCGGTTTCCGCTGGGACGCGATCAAGCGGTCCTTCGTCGAAAAGTTCATCCAGGCACTGGACCCCGCAGGACGCTCCGGACGGGCCGAACTCAACTACCGGGAGCTGCGCTACAATTATCGCTCCACTCCACCGATCGTGAGGTTTAGCAATGGCATCCAGGCGCTGCGTTCCGCCCTTTTCAACATGCCGGAAATGCGGCCCCAGACTCCTTGGACGCTGTCGAAGGGGGCGTTTCCGGTTGTCTGGTTCCAATCCGATGACACGTCATTCTGGAAACGCTTCAAGGAGGCCGATACCTTTGTGGTGATCGTCCCCTGCAATGAAGGGGAGGAGGCTGAGTTCGTCCGCTCTGATCCTGTGCTGTTTCAACATGTCCGCTTTGAAGATGACATCCCTCAAAACATCCTGAGCGCGGCACGAGCGAAAGGCAGGGAGTATCCCGTCGTGGTCGTATATGGCTTCGGTGATGCGAGTCCCAAGGGGCTGATGAGCGGCCTGGAGTCGGCTAGGGACGGACGGGCTGACAATCGTGACCAGTCCCTGCCCAACGAGTACTTCATCAACCGTTTGTATGTGGCGGTCAGCCGCCCCAAACAAAGGCTGATCATCGTGGACAGTGAGCGGGGCATGAAATCCCTGTGGGACTTTGCCCAAAGTGAAGAGGCTGCTGAGCGGGTGCTCAACCTGGCAAATCATGGACGAACCACCTGGACTGTTGACCTGGAAGACACGGCGTCTCCTGTTGTGGAAGGCATGACGATGGGCAAAGCGGAGGACTTGACTCGCGAAAGCGCCGGAGATCCTCTGGAGAATGCCAAGACCTTTGAAGAAGACGGACGGACCAGGAAGGACGCTTTCCTCCTGCGGCAGGCTGCCATGGCCTACCGAAGCGCCGGAGAGCCCGGCAGGGCAGCAGAGTGCCGGGCTCGTGCACTGGAGATCGAGGGGGCATTCCTCGACGCTGCACAAGCGTTCGCCGATGCCGGCCTTACCATCCCGGAGTCCGTGCGCTGCCACTGGAAAGCGGGCAAAGCAGGGTGGGAACGCCTCGTGGAAGCGGGCAAGCAGAATGCCGCTATCTCGCGGGAAACTGAATTCAAATGGGCTCGGGCCATGCTTGAGAACTCTCCTACTGTGGAAACCTTCAGCCAGCTCGTTCAGGAACTGGCTGACCGCCTCAACGAGCCCGGGTTTGGTGCCTTCCTTGTTCAGGAGAAAGCATGGCGTGATGGGATCGCCAATCTGCTGGCGAGTATTCAGGAAGGTGCCTCCCCGACCGCCATGGAAGGAATTGTCCGCACCATTGAACCCTTGGAAGCGGCAGGATTGAGCCTGCCGGAACGGGTCATGGCGGAAGCATGCTTCACAGCCGGACGCCTCCAGCAAGCGGTGCTCCGCTGGGAAAGAGCGGGGGAGACAAAATCCGACAACTACCTGAAGGCCAAAGCCTCCATCGAGCCCTATCCCGGCAAGCTCACCTCACTGCTCAAAACGAAGGCGTTTGACGACATCCTTCGGGAGTATCGGGCGCATCCCGAGGTGCCTCTCACCGCTGATCAATGGTCGGCTGTCGCCGAGGCTCACCTCAAGGATGACGCATTTGAAGAAGCAATTGATGCCGCATGGCGCGCATGCGACCCGGCGCTGTTACGCCGCTCAGCTCTGAGATCACTCGGTGCTGGCAAAACACAGACAGCTCTCAAGGCTCTCAATGCGTCATTGGTAATGATGGTAGCCCAGGAGCAATGGGAGGTGCTGGCGAAGTTCGCAGCGTCTCTCGAGTTCGTCCCGGATTCATCATGGGCGGATGCCGCCCCGCGAGAGTTGGTGGACGCCAACGCCGACGCCCTCCAGTGTATCCTCGTGCGGGCATTGGCAAGATCCGACAAATTCCCAGAGATGCCAGGCCACCTCCAGCGGCAGTTCAATGAATTCTCGCGGCGCTTCCTCCGTGTGAAAGAGGGACGCTGGAGAGGGGGGGT
>DAORHS010000255.1:0-6506 GCA_035438165.1 Prosthecobacter sp. | reverse complement strand
CCCCGCCCCCTTTGATGAAGCGGCTGCCGAACACACAGTCCCAGCCTTCGTTGAGCAGCCTCCAGTAGCGCACCACATCACGCGGATCGTCGGACTCGTCCGCCATCATGACGACCGCCGCGTCGCCCTGCATGGCGTCGAAACCGTGGACGATCGCCCGGCCAAAGCCATGCTCGCCCTGATTCTGCACCGGGGTCAACTCTGGAACGGCGCCTTTCAGTCCGGTCAAGATCTCCCAAGTGCGGTCCGCGCTGCCGTCATCCACGACCACGATCTCATGCGGCACGTTTTGCAAGGACAGCTCCAGATGCAGATGCCGCACCGTGGCCTCGATGCAGCCCTCCTCATCCCGCGCGGGAATGATCACGCTCAGGAGCTTCAAGGGTGATGTGTCGTTCTCAGCCAAGACGAATTAAATCCTCCCGTTGGTCCTGCGCCCACGCGCAGGTGTCACGCACGATGTCTCCCACCTTCCGTCTTGGACGCCAGGACGTCTTTTCCAGCAGTCGCGAACAGTCCGCGATGAACACGCGCAGATCCGCAGGTCGTGTTTCAGCCACGCTGCCAATCACGATCTCCGCACCTGACTCTTCACGGCACATCTGCGTCAGCTCGCACAATGAAACTCTGTTTTCCAGTCCACCGGACACGTTGCCGAGCCAGCCATCCCAAGTTTCAAAGTTTTGCATCTGCTCGGTGATCAGGTCGCACAAATCCGCCACATGCAACACGTCGCGCACCTGCTTGCCACTGCCGCCATAGCCGATGTAGGACAACGGCCGGCCAAAGACATGGGCCATGACCCACAGCGCCACCACGCCCTGGTCCACCTTGCCAAACTGCCACGGTCCAGCGATGACGCCGCAGCGGTTCACCACCGCCTGGAGGCCATAGGCCGCACGATACTCCTCGATCATCTGCTCCGCGGCCAGCTTGGTGAAGCCGTACAGCGAACGTGCTCCACTCATGGAGATCCCCTCCGACACTCCACGCGCTGAAATGCCCGACGTGCCTTCGTCACGCCACACAAAGCGCGTGTCATGCTCCTCCCATGGATGATTCTCAAGCGTCGCGATGGGATACACACGGCTGGTCGAGAGGAAGATCAGTCGCGCCCCACGTTTCCGGGCCACTTCGAGGCAGTGATACGCGCCATTCACGTTCGTGTGAAAGAGGTAGTCCGGATCTCCATCCAGCCCCGCCAGCACGGACGGCTCCGCGCTGCACTCCACGAGAAAATCAAAGGCACCCGCCGGGAAATCCTCCATCCGGCGAACATCACCGCGGTGAAACACAACGCCCGCCACCTGCAAACGCGGCACGTTGAGTTCCGAGCCTTGGCGGTGGAGGTTGTCCATGCACACGATCTCGGCACCTGGAAACGTCATGCGCAGATGCAACGCCAGGTTCGAGCCGATGAAGCCCGCGCCGCCGGTGATCAGAATACGCATTGAAAAAAACTGAAAGTGAAAAGAGGAAAGCTGAAATTTCCTCCGCGATTTCCGTGTGGGCTGTGGGCAGATTTGACTCGAGACCGAGAGACCTAGGCCACGGCAGCGGCGCTGGCGGCGTAAATCTCGCAAAAGACGTCATCGAGACTCTTGGTGATCCCCCAGTTCGGGAAATGCGCCTTCATCTTGGACAGATCGCTGATGTAGCAGATGTGATCGCCGGCACGGTGCTGTTCGACATATTCATGCTGCATGGGCTTGCCGGAGATGGCGGCGATCTTGTCAAAGGCCTCCAGGATGGACACGCTGTTGTCCCGTCCACCGCCGATGTTGTACACCTCGCCGCAGCGCGGGTTCTCGAAGAAGGCATGCATGAAGCGCACCACATCCAGGCTGTGGATGTTGTCGCGCACCTGCTTGCCCTTGTAGCCGAAGACCTTGTAGAGACGGCCTGCCAGATTGCATTTGATGAGGTAGCTGAGGAAGCCGTGCAGCTCGACCCCGCTGTGATTCGGCCCCGTGAGGCAGCCGCCGCGCAGCGCGCAGCATTTCAGTCCAAAATAGCGCCCATACTCCTGCACCATCACGTCTGCGGCCACCTTCGACGCGCCGAACAGGCTGTGCTTGCTCTGGTCGATCGAGAACTCCTCAGTAATGCCGCCTGCATAGGCCGGGTCGTCGTAGTCCCAGCGGGTGTCGAGCTCTTTGAGCTTGATGGTGTTCGGCCGGTCCCCATAGACCTTGTTGGTGCTCATGTGGATGAAGACCGCGTCAGGCGCATGCCGTCGCGTGGCCTCCAGCATGTTGAGAGTGCCTCCGGCATTCGTGTCGAAGTCATCAAACGGCCGCGATGCGGCGAGATCGTGGCTGGGCTGCGCCGCCGTGTGCACCACCATGTCGGGCATCAAGGTTTCCAGGCAATCGAGCACGGACGTGCGATCGCGAATGTCGAGTTCGTGATGCTGGAACTGCGGGTGCAACGTCTTGAGGCGCTCCTGGTTCCAGCGCGTGTCGCCCTGCGGGCCGAAGAAATCGGCGCGCATGTTGTTGTCCACGCCATGCACCTGCCAGCCGAGCTGGCAGAAATAATCGACAACTTCCGAACCGATGAGACCGGATGAGCCGGTGACGAGGAGTTTCATGAGGATTGAGATTGATAGAGATCCACCACCGACTGAACGCAGCGGTCAAAGGAACAGCCCTCCAGCGCTTCCGGGCCTGTACGCACAGGAGAGCGGGCAAGCCGGTTCAAGCATCCTGCCAGCGCAGCGGTGTCTCCAAATGGAAACACCTGGTTGGGAACGCGGGCACCGAGATCCTCGGCACTGCCGCAATGATCGCTGATGATGCAAGGCAGGCCGCTGGCCAGCGCCTCATTGACCACCAGGCCCCAGGTCTCGCCGTAGTCACTCGGCAGCACCAGGCAGTCTGCGGCCACATAGGCTTCGGAGATCTGCGTCTGGTTCAAAAAACCAGCAAATGAAGCCATCGGCGTTTCTGATTTCTGCTTTCCAATTTCTGCTTTCTGATTTTCAGCATCAAAGGCGACCTGGCATGCGGAGCGGAGTTCGGCTCCCAGCTCGCCCGAGCCGGTGAAGAGGAGATGGATTTTCGGTGGGCGGTCTTCCGCGAGCAGCAGCGACGCGGCGCGAACGAGGTCCATCGGCCGCTTCTTGGGAACGAACTTGCCGCAAAAGAGAACGCAAAATGCATCATCTGCGATGCCCCACTGCTTTCTGATTGCTGATTTCTGCTTTTCGATTTCTGCTCTCTGCTTTCCAAACCTCTCGTTATCCACCGCGTACGGCGCGTTGAAAAGCTTGGACTCCGGCACCCCGAAGCGGCGATACAGGCGCCGGTTCGCGGTGCCGATGCATAGAAAACTGTCCACGCGACGAAACAACCAGCCGAGCACCACCTGCTTGAGGTGTTTTTTCCAACCGCTCATCGGAGCCAGGTCATTGCTTTCTCCCCGCAACCAGAGCTTCACACCGGCCCGTCGTGCCGCAGCGGCCGCCTGCCAGTAGCCGGCCACCTGCCAGCCTTGAATCCACAACGCCTTCGCGCCGCAGGCTCGCAGCCGCGCGCTCAAGGACTCGCTGGCGCGACATTTCCAAAACGACGCCGGATGGACGTCCGCAGGAACCTTGAGAAAGTGGTGCGGGTAACCGGAGAGCATGTCGATGTCCCAGGCGAACTTCGTGCCGAACTCGACGTCATGTCCCGCCCGCGCCCCATGGTCACTCAGATACCAGACCTCAAAGGGCACACGTCCATTCCGCGCCAGCGCCTGCCAAAGCGGCACCTGGTATTGGATGGGATGCGTGGAGAGAATGATCAGCACGAAGGTTTGGATTCTGTAGCCGGGCTCGATGAGCCCGGGTTTTGGGAAGACCCGACCTCGGCGACAAGGCTGGCCCACCTGTCACCGTAAACCTTCCAGCTCAACCTCTCGCGAGAAGCGATGGCATTCTGCCGCATCTGCGCACGCAAGGCGGCATCCTCAGCCAGCCGCTGCATCGCCGCTGAAAGCGCCCCGACATCGCCCGCAGGCACCAGACAACCGGTGCGCCCGTCCTCGACCAGTTCAGAAGCTCCGGATTCCTCCGTGCCGATCAGCGGCAGCCCTGCGGCCTGGGCCTCGATCTGCACCTGCGCGAGTCCTTCGAAAAAGCTCGGGAACACAAACACGTCCGCTTTTCTCATCAACGCCGCCACTTCAGAGCGGCCTTGGGAGCCGAGCACTTTCACACTGGCAGGCAGGGTGGCCAGTTCGTCCGCCGGGATCGCCCCCGGACCGGCGAGCCAGAGTTCCGCATTCGTCGGACCCCACTGCCGCCAGGCCTGCAGCAGCACCGGCACGCCTTTGCGTGCCGTGATTCCGCCGACATAGAGAAACACCACCGGGCCGCTCGTTTCATCAGATCGCTCCGCTGGCTGGAACAAGGTGAGGTCCGTGCCGAAGGGAATGATGCGTATCTTCGCTGCATCGACGCCTTCATCCACCAAGGTCCGCCGCACAAAACGGCTCGGCACCACGATCACATCCGCCAGAGCATGCTCCTCACGCTCCGCCGCGACCAGTTCCGGCGCTTTCTTCGGCGCGCTGGTGCTCCAGGCCGGAAAACGCTCGCGCAATCCCGCGAACACCCGCTCCTTGGCCGCCGGGTGCCCGATGCTTTGATCCAGAATGAACCGCCGGCCTGCCTGCTTCGTCCGCCGCGCCAGAATCCACGAAGACGTGTCGAAACCAATCACCGTGTTCACCGCATCCAGCTCGTGCCGGGGGATGACCTCCTGGAAACGGCGGTTGCGCTCGAAAAAGGCCGTCTCCTCACCCACACGGCTCGCCTCGCGCCCCGCACGCCATTCCAGCAGCGGTCGTGTGCGCAATTGCTGCCCTGCGAGGTTCACGACACGATTGCCGAGGCGCTTGCGCAGCGCGGCAGGTGCGTACGCAAGCAACCGTCCGCCCCAGCCCTGGGCTGCGAGGGCAAAGCCCGTCCAAAAACGCCGCAGCATCGCATGCGCCGCCAGTTCACGCGCAAGATGAGACGCGTATTGCGTGCCTGGATGGGCGAGGAGCACGGAACAGGTCATCATTCGTCCGTCTTTCGAAACGCCATCAGCAACTCGTGACCCTCCATGGAGAAGATGAACGGAGCCCCCTTCCACAACCTTAATTGATCAATCGGGTATGGAAAGCTGGCGGCCATGAAGCCACGCCTTTCACTGCCATGCCGTAAAAATACGTCATCAATCAATTGAGGATGCACCCCGCCCCAGCTTCGATGCCATCCAGAAGGGTTCTTCTTCCTGAAGTCCATTGAACCATTGGGAGTAAACGCCAAAAACAGCCCGCCCGGCTTCAATGCCCGCTCTCCCAAGAGCAGCATCTCTTCGACCGAGGGAACGTGTTCAATGACATGGCAGCTCAAAAACACATCATAGGTGGTCGATGGAATCTGCTCCATTTCGAGGACTGAAATCCCCAGCTTGTCGCGGGCGTACCGGGCACGCGGACGGGAGATTTCAAAGGCATCCACATTAAAGCCGGCTGCCGTCAATTGATGGCTGCCATAGCCCCAGGAACATCCAAAATCCATGACGCGAGAACCTGGCGTCGCCCCCAAAGCCCGGACGACCTCGATGTAATTTAAATAGCTGGTGCTAAGACTGGCGAAGTTTTCCTGCTTTAACCTGGAAAGCTGCACCTCATCAGGAAGATCGGTCGTGGTGTCCTCCTCGTAATCATCCTGATAAAAACTGGCGTTCTCTTCAACCGACGTCGTGGGCACGCGGAAAAGCAGGGCGCAACGAGTGCACCGACGCAGCGAGGTGACAAGATATTTGGAATCCAACACTTCACCTGCAGATCCCCCACAGGACGGGCATGCCCTGCCTTGACCGGCAAGACACTTCAAGGCAGACGCCAGCAGATAACGGAAACTTTGCATTTTACCAACCAACTCAGGACCAACGCCGGAACCCTTATGGACGACCCGGGCGATAGAGCCGAAAGCCCTCGCCAGTTTCCATCAGCGTGCAGGACTGGGCGAGTTCGGGACTGAAATCCAGCGGTGGATCGTCCACGTCCACGACGACACGAAAATAGCCTTGCCGGATCAAGGCGCGCAGGCCCTGCTCCTGCAGCACGGGATGATGACGCTCGTATTCGTCATACATAAATGAAAAGACAAAGGCCGGTCGGCCGGGCTGCAACCATGGCAGATTGTAAGGCCGGCCGGTGACGAGCACCGGGCCCGGCTCATGTTCCAGGCGCTGCTGCAGGCGGACCGCAAGCGCCTGATCCTCGCGCACACTGACCTTGCCGAGTCTGCCAGAGAAAATTAGCGCCACGGAAAGAAGCTGCAGCGTCAAGCCACCCATGGCCAGCCAGCGGGTGTTGCGGCCACCCGTCAGCGAACTTCCCAGCACGGCAAAGAGCAGCAGCGAGGCAAACACACTGGGAGCCAGGTAGTAGTAGTCCGCCGCACCGATCTTCGACGAGGTGAAAAGACACAGCGGCAGGCTCACGGCGGTGACGAGGGTGAT
>DAORHS010000254.1:0-6508 GCA_035438165.1 Prosthecobacter sp. | reverse complement strand
TCATCGATGGACACGAAGGTCGGCTCCCCGCCCATGGTGAGACGGATGTCGGCGGCGTTGATCTCCTTGTCCAAGGCATGACCGAGCGCCTCGATCTCCGCCCACTGCTCCTCGGTGTACGGCTTCGTGACACGGGGCGACTCGAAGATACGATCGACCTTCATCTCGAACTCGAACTCCGTTTCGCACGGTTCGACCAGGCCGCTGATCGGCGCGGCGCTTCCAGGGTCCGGCGTGGCGGCGAGAGGAATGTGCCCTTCGCCCGCGAGCAGACCCGAGGTGGGATCGAGTCCGATCCAGCCGGCGCCGGGCAGGTACACCTCGCACCAGGCATGCAGGTCGGTGAAATCCACCTCCGTGCCGCTCGGGCCGTCGAGGGACTTCACGTCCGGCTTGAGCTGAATGAGGTAGCCGCTGACGAAACGGGACGCGATGCCGAGGCGGCGCATGATCTGCACCATCAGCCACGCCGAGTCACGGCATGAGCCGCTGCGCTTCGTCAGCGACTCCTCCGGCGTCTGCACGCCCGGCTCCATGCGGATCGTGTAGCTGATGTCCTTCCACAGGCGTTGATTGATCGCCACCAGCACGTCGATGGTGCGCGGCGGCCACGGCTTCATCGCCAGCAGCTCCTTTTCCACCGCAGTGTAGTAGTCCGCGAATTTCGGCGTCAGATCGAGGCACTTCAAAAACGGCGCCAGCTCGTTGTCCAGCGTGTCGTCGTAGTCGAAGGGAAAGTGCTCCGCGTCCGGTTCGAGGAAAAAGTCAAAGGGGTTCAGCACCGACATCTCGGCCACCACATCCACCTCGACCGAGAACTCCCGCGTCTTTTCCTCAAAGACCAGTCGTGCGAGGTAGTTCGACTGCGGATCCTGCTGCCAGTTCAGGAAATGCTGTTCGGGCGTGACCTTGAGCGAATAACTCAGGATCCGCGTGCGCGAATAGGGCGCGGGCCGCAGCCTCACCACCTGGGGGCCGAGCGCGATGGGACGTTCATACCGGTAGCTGGTGCGGTGATGGAGGGCGACGTGAATGGACATGGAGGGCTGGGGACTCGGAGCGTGACCGTCCTTTCGGCTTAAGCAAGTTAGCGGCCAATCTTGTTTTTCCACACGGGAAAAGTGCTCTCACGCCTTGCCTCTCCCCGATTTCGCGGGACTATGCGCGCGCCTCTTCCCAACCCTCGCCATGTCCAAGAAAACCCCTGCCCCCGCCACGATCCGCCCCATCCAGAAACTGATGGTCGCGAACCGCTCTGAAATCGCCATCCGCGTCATGCGTGCGGCCACGGAGCTGGGGCTGAAAACCGTCGGCATCTATGCGCAGGAGGACCGTTTTTGCCCGCACCGCTTCAAGGCGGACGAGGCCTACGAGCTGAACAAGGACAAAGGCCCGCTCGGCGCCTATCTCGACATCGAGGGCATCGTCACGCTGGCGAAAGAAAAAGGCGTGGACGCCATCCACCCCGGTTACGGTTTCCTCAGCGAAAATCCGCAGTTCGCCAAGGCCTGCGCGGACGCCGGCATCATCTTCATCGGTCCCGAGTCGAAGATCCTCGACATGATGGGCGACAAGACCGCCGCGCGTAACGTCGCCCGCAAATTGAAGGTGCCGATCCTCGAAGGCACCGACGAACCCGTGAGCGACCGCAAGGAAGCGCTCGCCGCGGCGAAGAAGATCGGCTTTCCGCTGATCATCAAGGCGGCCTTCGGCGGTGGTGGGCGCGGCATGCGTATCGTGCGTGAGGCCAAAGACCTCGAAAAGCTGCTCGATGAGGCGCAGACCGAGGCAGAACGCGCTTTCGGCAACGGCGCCGTCTTCCTCGAAAAATTTGTCGGCAAGGCGAAGCACATCGAAGTGCAGATCCTCGCCGACAAGCACGGCAGCGTGCTGCACTTGCACGAACGCGACTGCTCCGTGCAGCGCCGCCACCAGAAAGTCATCGAGCAGGCGCCGAGCTACGGTGTGAAGCAGGAGATCATCGACGGTTTGTGCGATGCGGCGGTGAAACTGGCGCGGGAAGTGAACTACACGCACGCCGGCACGGTCGAGTTCCTGGTCGATCACGAGTCGGGCGAGTGGTACTTCATCGAGATGAATCCGCGCATCCAGGTGGAGCACACCGTGACGGAGGAGATCACCGGCATCGACATCGTGCGCAGCCAGATTTTGATCGCGCAAGGCTACCAGATTCATCAGGAGCCGCTCGCGCTGCCTGTGCAGGAGAAGATCGAGAAAAGCGGCTTCGCCATCCAGTGCCGCATCACCACGGAAGACCCGGAGAACGGCTTCACGCCGGACTTCGGCAAAATTTTGACCTACCGCAGCCCCGGCGGCTTCGGTGTGCGGCTCGACGGAGCGATGGGCGCGACCAACTCGGTCATCACGCCCTACTATGACTCGATGCTGGTGAAGATGACCGTCTTTGCCCGCACCTACCAGCAGGCGCTCGACCGCATGGACCGCGGCCTGCGCGAGTTCCGCATTCGTGGCGTGAAGACGAACATCCCGTTCCTCATGAACGTGGTGCATCACGAGGAGTTTAAGACCGGCCAGGCCACCACGCGCTTCATCGATAACAATCCCGACCTGCTCAAGTTCGTCGCCCGCAAGGACCGTGCGTCCAAGCTGTTGAACTACCTCGCCGACACCATCGTGAACGGCAATCCGCATGCCAAGGGCCACAAGCTCGGCAAGGCCTTCACCGCGCCGCCGATTCCGCAGTTTGACCACCGCATTGAGCCGGCGAAGGGCACGAAGCAGCTCCTCACCGAGATGGGGCCGGAGAAGTTCTGCAAAGACTGGATCGCCAAGCAGAAGCGCCTGCTGCTCACCGACACCACGATGCGCGACGCGCATCAGTCGCTGCTCGCCACCCGCATGCGCACCTTCGACATGCTCGCCGTGGCCGATGCCGTCGCACGCCGCACGCCGAACCTGTTCAGCCTCGAAATGTGGGGCGGCGCGACCTTTGACGTGACCATGCGCTTCCTGCGCGAAGACCCGTGGGCACGCCTGCGCGACATCCGCGCCAAGGTGCCGAACATCCTGCTCCAGATGCTGTTCCGTGGCTCCAACGCCGTCGGTTACACCAACTACCCGGACAATGTGGTGAAGGGCTTCATCAAACATGCCGCCACCAACGGCATGGACATCTTCCGCATCTTCGACTCGCTCAATTACCTGCCAAATCTCACCGCCGCGATGGACGCGGTGCGCGAGGACACGACGTCGATCTGCGAAGGCACGCTCTGCTACACCGGGGACATCATGGACCCGAAGCGCGACAAGTACGACCTCAAGTACTACGTCCGCCTTGCCAAGGAACTCGAGAAGATGGGCGCGCACATGCTTTGCATCAAGGACATGGCCGGCTTGGTGCGTCCGTTCGCCGCGAAGAAGCTCGTCAAAGCGCTCAAAGACGAGGTCGGCATCCCGATTCACTTCCACACCCATGACACCAGCGGCCTGAACGCCGCCAGCATCATCGAAGCCGCCACCGCAGGTGTCGATGTCGTCGATTCGGCCATCGCCTCCATGTCCGGCGGCACCTCGCAGCCGAACTTGAACTCCATCGTCGCCGCGATGCAGAACACGCCGCGCGACACCGGGCTCGATGTCGAAGCGCTGCAAGAATTCAGCGACTACTGGGCCGCCGTGCGCAGCTTCTACAAGCCTTTCGACACCTCCGAGCCCTACGGCACCGCCGAGGTCTATCTCCACGAGATGCCCGGCGGCCAGTACACCAATCTCAAGGAGCAGGCCATCGGCATGGGCCTCGGCCCGCGCTGGCCCGAGATCGCCCATGCATATGCCGAGGTGAACCAGCTCTGCGGCGACATCGTCAAAGTCACGCCATCGAGCAAAGTCGTCGGCGATCTCGCCATCGAGTGCGTCGCGCGTGGTGTGAAGCCCGCCGACATCATCAACCTGCAACTCAGATGGTTGAATCAGGACGTCACCAGCATGTTAGACGACTGGCTTGGCGAACAGTTCTACGGCATGGAGACCGACAAGGCGGCTGGTTCACGCAAGAAGTGGAACAAGCTAGCCGATGCCGTCGTCGGCAAAGGTGGCAAGCGCATCAAAGGCCGCCCCGGCACCCACGCCGCCAAGATCAAGCTCGACGACGTCCGCGCCGAGTTGAAGGGCAAGCTCAAGAAGGAACCCACCGAGGACGACGTGTGGAGCTACCTCATGTATCCCGATGTCTTCCTGAAGTTCGCCGACTTCCGTAAAACGTATGGCGACGTCGCCGCCCTGCCCACGCCCGCGTATTACTACGGCCTCCAGGACAAAGAGGAGATCCACATCAGCCTCGAAGAAGGCAAGACCCTCTTCGTCCGCCTCCTCAACATGACCGAGGCCGACGCCACCGGCCAGCAGACCGCCATCTTCGAGCTCAACGGCTACCCGCGCCACACCACCGTCACCAACAAGTCCCTCGCGAAAAACGCCGTCACCAAGACCAAGGCCGATCCCGCCGATCCGACTCAAGTCGGCGCCCCCATGCCCGGCATGGTCGCCAGCATCGCCGTCAGCGTCGGTCAAAAGGTCAAGGAAGGCGACACCATCGCCACCCTCGAAGCCATGAAGATGTTCGCCGCCGTCGCCTCACCCGGCGCCGGCACCGTCAGCGAAATCTGCGTCAAGATCGGCGAAAGCGTCGAGAGCAAGGATCTGCTGGTGAGGCTGGTGAAGTGATGCATTCTTATCAAGTATCCGGCATCCAATTACACTGAGAAGTGCCCGGTATGTCGCTTGCCGTGTGTGTTGAGAGGCAATACCCGCCAACATGAAGTTGCTTGTTCATGTTGCGGTGAATTCCGCGTCACATTCCGGAGATTTTTCCATGCAACTACTTGCATCTCTCTGTGCAGTAGAGTGTTCGCATGAACGAACTGCATTTGAGCACCCGACAGATTGAGGACATTTGAGAATCCGAGCATCTCAGAGCGGCACAAGCAGAAGCTCCTTGCCTTGCGCATGCATCACGAAGGGGCGGCGCATGGCTTCATCATCAAGTGCCTGCAGTTGAGTCCGACCACGCTCGTGGCGTATCTCAAGGGTGGTCTGCCCGAAGTGCTCGCGGATCGCTACTGCCGGCCCGCCAGCGCCCTGCTACCATTCTGGCAGTGCTTGAGCCGGTGGACGCGGTCGCCCCCGGTCAGAAACCGCCTGAGGTGAAAGGTGCTCTCCTCAGTTGGAGTGTCTTCAAAGCCCACGACGTCACGCATTCGAGCCCCTTCGGCACCAGCACGCTGCCGGATCAGGCGACCGTCGGCGTCATCCACTATCGTTTCAGCAAGCCGTCGTTGCAGACCCAGTTGTTCCATGGTGTCGGCAATCTTTCCCTCCAGGGCAAAGCCAAGCCTCTCGACCAGTCACCACCACTTGCCCTGCTGCTCAAGGTAAGCAGCCAGGCATGACCTCCATCACCCTGGTCTGGGGCGGCAGCGGTGAACGCATGAAATTCATGCGCAATGATGCACGCAATGCCGCCTCAGCCGCGCTGAAGGATGTATCTCCCGCTTGGGTGCTCGTCCCCGTCCCCGCCGTCACACAGTGGCGCACAATCGCTGATTTACGGCTGAACGTGGACTTCGATCTGCCTGACGCACCTTCGCGCGGCAACACTCAGAAGTTCAAAGCTGAGCTGTCCGAATTCCGGTTTCGGATCCTGCCGCCGTGAGGCCTGCCACAAGTGCTCGGGGGTCACTGGCAGGTCCAGGCGGTCAAGCTGTTTGGTGCTCACACAGCCCCTTGTATTAGGGGTCCAAGTTGCGGCGGCTTGACGTTCGCACATGTCACGGCACGCTGTGGCACCATGAAACATTTTTTGTGCAGCGCAGGCTTGTTGGTGGCGTGGCTGGTTTTAGGCGCGGAAAACACCAGCGCCCAGGCGAAAAGCCCTCCTTGGATGACGCGTGGAGCAGTTCCCACGGATCAAATCCTTCTCCTGTCCCCCAAAGGAACCGTCAAGGCTGACACGACAGCAGGCAAAGACAGCATCATCAATGCCGATCTAGGCGATGCGAAAGAACGCACCGGGGTGGTGGTGGCCGGGAGTCAGTCAACAGCGAGCACCGGTACTGCATCCTCAGCACTCGTACTCATCCCTGCCGCAGGCGTTGCAAAGCTGGATGCAGACACGGAAGTGCGGCTGCCTGCGAAGCCCGATCCCAAGCTGAATTCCATGGAGCAGGCAAAGGAGCAAGCCACCAGCCATAACTTGGAATTGCTCAAGGGACGGCTTTTCCTGAACATCGATCCTGAGCAGGTGAAGCAACGCGGCCCGGCCACGTTCCGGCTCAAAACGCCATCGGCTCTTCTCGCGGTCAAAGGCACGGAGTTTTTCTCGGAGACCACAGAGCAGGGTGATCTGGTGGGTGTGCATGAAGGCGCGGTCGTCGTTTATCATCCTGTCACAGGTGACTCGGTGACGCTCGCCGCAGGACAGGCCGTGACCATCACCGCCGTGGAAATCTCCAAGCCGCGCGCACTGAGT
>DAORHS010000253.1:0-6518 GCA_035438165.1 Prosthecobacter sp. | reverse complement strand
GGTCATGCTGAAACGTGGCAGCGGCACTGAAGCAGAGAGCACAGAGCTGAGGGCATAGATTAAAGCCCACCGCAGGTGATCCTACTCCTACTCGTCCTCCTCCTCCTCCTCCTCGAACTCGTCCTCGACCCTGCCGCTACTTGGAGCCGAGTAGTTCCCGATTCAAGAAGCCGCTTCATGGACGGAGGTGCCTGGCCAAAGACGCCAGCCCCGTGATGCTAATAGCTGCTTCGGGAGCTTTCCAGGCCAGCACAACCAATGCGACGGCTTTGAGGATGGCGGGAGCGAGTGGCATGATCTCTTTGAGCCACTCGGTGATGTGTTCTGGTTTTATTTTCATATCGGTATCTGGAGTTACACTTTTTTCTTCGGCGACTCGCGGCGGGGTGGAAACCGAGCTGGCGTCAATTGCTGCGGGTGTAATTTGGGCGGAAACAAAGCGCGCTTCACGTCTCCCGTTTGGCGCGTTTCCATGCCGTGGGGGTGTACTTTGGGGGGGAAACGAAGCCGTTCACCGTGCCCGTTGTGCCGCTTGAGCAGTTGCTGCGGGTGTACTTTGGCGGGGGAACGAAGCGCGGTCACGTCGTCCTAAGCCTCCGTCACGCCATCATTTACCAGGCCCCAGCATTCACCGCAGAGACGCCAAGAGGCAGAGAACGCAGAGTGTGGAATGCCTTCAGAATCTCCGCCCCCTCTGCTCCTCCGCCTCTCCCGAGCAACGTCACAAGGCTGCGAGTCCCAAACGGGTAAAATGATGGGGGGTAGAATGATGGAAGAGATCATTTTACCCGCCATTCCAGGTGCTCTGTGGCCATTCGAACGATGACCCAAGACGCGGGCATTTCCCCTGCCCTCTGGATTTCCAGAGTCGCTTCCGAAACACTTCCCCGGCCACCGCCATTTTGGAGGTTGTCTCTCTACTGTTTTTCCAGTCATCGCCGTTTTCGGACCTCCCGCCGAAGCCTTTCCCAGTCCTTAGGATTCTCAGAACGGCTTCCGAAACGGTTTTTCACGCGCTCTGATTTCCAGAGCTGCCGCCGAAACGGTTTTCCACGACCTATCGATATGGCGGCGGCTTTCCAACGCGTTTTCCGCTCATCGCCCTTTTGGCATTCGCTTTCTCAGCGTTTTCCCGGCCACCGCCATTTTGGCGGTCGCTTCCCCAAGGTTTTTCCGGTCGTTGCCGTTTTGGCAGTCGCTTCCGAAGGCTTGTCCCGGTCATCGCCGTTTTGGCGGTCCCTTCCGGAACGCTTCGGAGGTCATCGCCATTCTGGCAGTCGCTTCTGAAACGGTTTCCTGCGGGTTCGGATTTTGAGAAGCCGTGGGGCATCGTCTTTCGACCCTCTGCGGTCTGCGCGAAGCGCATCGGGCACGTTGCCTAGGTGCGTTTGTCGTTGATATTGAATGACATAAGTCATTGGCTCAAAACAAGTTTGACGGCGGAAGATTTTTTTCATTAAATCTCGAAATTCACCCTGCACTCGACCGCCATGGCACGCTTCGATTTCAGCTTTTTCGACAGCGGAGTTCGCTTTGACACGCCGGATGCGCAACCCAGCAGCACCATGAGAGACCTGTCACGCTTCCTCGACAATCCCTTCGATGACGACGGCATCAGCGTCGCCGAACTCGTCGCCTTCACCACGGATCATCTGGAACGGATGACCGCCAACAACAGCGGCGGCGAATTGTCCACGCGCATCACCGCCACCAGCCAGTCCCTTGATGTGGTGGCAGATTGCGTCACCGATGACCAGGGCCGTCTCGGCATCCGCAAGGCGCGCAAGATGGCCAAGGACAACTTCCGCACCACCCTGCCCGCCGCCGTGGCGAAGATCGTCGCCGCCGTCATCGCCCAGTATGGCGATGATTCCCCGGAAGTGACCGAATGCGTGCCGAACGGCCGCAGCATCTTCAGCTCCTGCCGCGATGATCAGGTGGAGGTGCATCTGCAAACCCTCGTCAACGCTCTTACCGCGCATCAGGCCGATCTCGGCGCACCGCTCATCACCACCGCCACGAATCTAAAAACCGCCTGGGTCACGATCTACACCGCCAGCGAAGTCTCCACCGGCAGCAAAACGGTCTCTCAGGAAGGCAAGAAGCTGGCCCGCGAGAACTTGCAGCTCATGCTCTACCTCAACCTCGTGAAGCTCATGGAGATGTTCCCCCGCCAGCCCGAGAAGCTGGCCCTCTACATGATGCAGCACCTGCTGGAGAACCCCGAGTCACCGGAAGAGCCGGAACCTGAACCACCCGCGCCATCGCCATAAATCTTTTCCATTTTTGCCGTAACAAGGCCTATCGCGGCGGGTAATCACCTCCAGCCAACTCGATTTATGAACATGAAAATCCTCCGCTCCGCAGCCCGTGCCCTGCTTTCCGTGCCGTTTTTCTGTTCCTCACCTGCGGGCGTCATCGCCATCTTGATGGGTGCGATGATGGTGCCGGCACTTTCAGCGGAGAAAAAGAAAGGTGTCGATGCCTTGCCGAAAGACGGCTTCCAAGGAGTTTTTGTACCCCCTCCCTTCGACACCAATCACGAGCAGGTTGACACGGTGTTCCTATCGAAAGAAAAAAAAGACTTTGCGCCCGCCAAGGCGGCAGACTTTGACGCGGAACGGTTTGTGCAGGCAGTTTCGGAGGAGAGTGATTTTTTGAATTATGCCGAGAGGCTTCAGGCGCTCATGCGGCGATTCACTGGCATTGTGCTTTTGGGCAAAAAGTCACCAAACCCCAAAGAGGCGATGTTTGTTCTGCTGCTGCCACAGCAGCCCGTCAATTATCAAGTCAAGAATGCGGATGTACCGACCACGCTCAAGCTCCGATCCTTCATGCCTGGGCCACTCAAGACGCTGGCAGAACTCAAAAACACATTTGGCGATAGCTCGGAGAGCGAAAAGTGGGAGGGCTATCAAGAGTTTGGCGTGGAAGACACCATTCACTGGTGGGGCAGTGTTGGGGTCGGTACTCGCGAAGACGGAAAAATCAGTCACCTTGCAGTGCGCAGGACGCCTTCTGCGGCCAAAGACGAGCCTGCGGCCGAGTCAGGCATCAGGCCAGCTTGGACCACCGATCCCATGCTCTTTATCAAGGAAGTCCAGCGAGTGATGGATGAGCGTGGTCTGCCGCCAGAGAAAGCAGTTCCAAAGTTTATTGCGGAGCAGTATTTTTCGGGCCTTTCGACTGAGGTTGAATGGGTTGGTGATGTTCACCCAGGATCACGCAGCAAAGGCACCATCGAAATTGATATCCACACACCAGATCTCATCCATGATGCCACTCGCTTCAAAACAAACCTTTTGGCGCTGAGTCCCACGCAAGAGGAACGCAAAGTTTGGGGAGGATACTTTAAGGGGTTGCCCCCTACCGGCAAAAACTGGCCGCAAGCAGTATTCAGAACCACCATGCTGCCCATGGTGGGGGTTGTCTTTGACTCGTGTGTTGGCGATGGACGCCCCCCAATCCTGGGAATTGACTGGCGCGATGATGGCAGCTTATCCGGGATGATGAGCCGGGAGATGTGCTCTGCCAAAGGCAAGCACCGCCATGTAAGCCACACCACACAGGGTGCTGTTTTTGTCTCTAAAAAAGACGCAGCCACCAAAGAGCAGGTGAATCCGGCAAGCAAATAGCAACCTTTATCCACCATCTCATGACATCAGAGACCGAAAAACCTGCCGCCCCGTCTGCCGGCTGCTTGATAATTTGTGTCCTTCTCTTTCTTGCTTCCGCTGCTTGGTACAAGTTCGCAGCATCATCTCCGGGTGCTTATCAGCGTGGTTCGGTGACCACCTCAACAGGGCCCATGCATGGATGGACCACCACCACATACACAACCCAAACCAGTCCATTTATCGGAGTTGAACTGCCCACGATTGCAGTGGCGGGATCTACACTCCTTTTGTTTGTCGCATGGTTGTCATATCGCAGTGACAAGAAAGCATTTGTGACGACGGATAAGAACCCAAAGGCGGACGTATCAGTTCCTGCCAGCCCGCAGGCCTCGTCTCCAACAACCGCACCACCATCTGAACCGGTTCAACAAGCATGCGTGTCCACTTCTGCGGCAACGGATCCTTCGCTCAAAGCGCTGCCCAATCCCATCGACGGCAATCAGCTTGCAGCGCTCGAAAGCGCAGTCGAGGACGCAATTGCCCAGCTCGCAGAAAATCCTCGGCTGATGACCATCTTGACTGATGCGCCGTGGGGTTGGCCCCCTGCTGAAATTCGCACACAATCATCAGCCGCGGACGCTCGACGCCTGATGCTCACCAAGATTGGAACGCTTCTTGGACGACGGCAGAAGCGTATCATGGACGCGTCCTTCCGAATGCGATTCGCACACGGAGATACTTCGTGGGATCGAGACTTCGGTAAGCCGACTTCCGTTCTGAGAGTCGAGTTCCATGTCCCCGGCGACGAGCGCGATGGCCGCAAGAACTGGAAACCGGGCGTAACAGCAGGCAAGGTCGCATCGACCCGCTTCTTGGTGTGGGAGTGGGGCGAGTAACCGCTGCTTCCCGTTCATACCACCACAAACAACGAAATATGACGGCTATCACTTCAACCGAGCTAGCGAGCCGCTGCGTTTCAGACGCCGCCGCTCAAATTCCGCTTATCCAAGGCCCCCTCGGCGACGACAGCATTAGCATTCAGTGCGACGCCTGCGGCATGGCGGCACGTGGCCCAGACTGGAGGCAGGTGTTTACGTCACCGACCGGCGGCGGAATCGTAGCACAGTGCCCAAGTTGTAATCACGTCGCATGGCAAGTCGGAAGAAGATAGGCTAGGCCCAACGGCTCACATGAAAGGGTGCATGGTGACAAGGAACGAGCCAGCCAGTGCCCTCAATAAGTTCCGCCCCCTGCATTAAATTCTCCTGTAAGTTTCAGCGTGTCTTCCTCATCGAGATTAAACCAACCATCATACCCTATGAAATACGTCCACGCCTTCCTCGCACTCCTGTTATGCTCATGTGCCGCCACGACCCAGACAAATGATCCAGCCCAATCTTATGCGAACACCCAGGTGGTTCGTGAAAAAGATGGTTCGCTGCAAGTGGCCGCTGATTGGGATATCATCACCCTCTCAACAACGACAGATCCGCCAATGGCGGTCAGTGGGGGCCTCAAGGGGCATATTGTGGGAGGGAAATGCACTTATGCTTATTATATCATAAATTATGAGTACCAAGCCAAGGCTGGGTCCATGCAAGCAGCCGATGAAGACATTACCGCTAGAGTAAAAGAACTTCCTTATTCCAGAGGTGCTCTCGAACAAGCAGCCCAAGGCCAGGGGTTGCATGTGCCCCTGCCCCAATGGCGGACACGCCAGGTTCTCTCCGCAGCCTACGTTCGCGGCTTCTTGCAAAAGGTGGATGAGACCCTGAGCCGTCCACCCACTGCGCTCAAGCCCTCGTCGGTGCCATGGTACCGTCTTCGGTGATACGCCACTAAACCATGAAAACCGTCTCCAAATCCAAGAAACGACCCGTGGCCTCTGTGCGTCTGCCTAGCATCCACCCGGGCCGCATTCTGCGGAAAGAGGTGCTGGAAGCTCGCGGCATCACGCAGACACAACTCGCCACCGCCACAGGATTGCCGGTGAGCCGCATCAACGATCTCATCAAGGAGCGTCGTGGCATCACGGTGGACTTGTGGCTGAATCTCCAGCGTGCCGATGACCTGGAAGAAGCCCAGCGCACCAAGGCCCGTGAATACAGCTGCATCGAACTGATGGCGGCTTGATATTCGTGCTTCTCAAGCCGTTTCCATCACCGGCCAGAGCGGGGTGTTCCTGCTGAGGAAGTCGAGGGCGTGCTCGTCGTCGGTGACGACCCCGCAGGCGAGTTCGATGCCGGGCGGGAGGAGCTTGCCGGCGAGGAGGCTGAGGTCGTTGTAGAAGTCGTTGTCCTCGCTGCGCAGGCGTAGGATGAGCCGCCACTGCCGCAGATCAGGCTGGCCGGTGGCGGGATCGACGAGGACAAAAAAGTACACGGCGATGGGGACGGGCGTGTGGTCGCAGAAGCGGCGGATGCCGTCCCGAAAGTCGGGCGGGAGGCTGTCGGACTCCACGCCATGCAGGGTGGTGGCCTCCTCTTTGCCATGAGACGGGCGGGAGTGGCGCATCTCGCCGGAGACGAGATCGGCGATGGCCTCGGGCTTGAGCAGGAGGCGGTGCGTCATGCCGGCATTCAAGATCACGTCGTGCTTCAACTGGGCCATCATGAGGAAGAAGGCCTCGCCGGGCATGGAGGCGACGGCCTGCGGGCCCTTGTTCTTGATCTTTTTGGTGATGCAGTACTCCGCCACAGCCTCGCTGCTGAACACGGGGATGAAGGTGTCCGTGCCATCTTGCACGAGGACGAAACGCGGCATGGGGGAGCCGTTGCTCAGCTCCATCGTGGCACCCGCCAGCTCCGGATGGTATTCGATGAGGGTGTGCAGCTCCGCATCCCACAGTGCGCGCATCATGCGCCCGTGCATGGCCGGATCGGTGGCGGCTTTCTGCAGAAG
>DAORHS010000252.1:0-6523 GCA_035438165.1 Prosthecobacter sp. | reverse complement strand
TCGATCGTGGCCCGCATGGAGACCTTGCACTCCGACACACGCGGATCCGGGCCGTACTCCTCGATCTGCTGCTGCCGCAGCTCCGCCAGCTCCTTGTGCACCGTCGCCACAATCACACGTCCCCGGTCATTGACCTCGTCCGCCATGCGTTTGCCGAGTTCCCGCGAGTGGCCAAAGATCGCGTTCAGCATTTCGATCACATATTCGAACGAGTGAACCTCGTCATCCAGCAGGATGACATGCCACGGCGGCTCGAGTGCGGGCGGCGCGGTCTGCGGCTTCTCGCGCGGCTTGTGCGGAGCCACCCGGGGCCTCGGAGCCACGGGGGCGGTGGCGCAGCGGATGTGAGCAGGGAGGATCATCAGGGCACACTATGCCTCAGCCGCGCCACCACTCAAGCGCCCTCACCACGCGCCTGAGACTGCGATTTGATCCGCCATCTTTGTGCTGGAGAAAGTGTGGGCTTGCCGGAGGGCGGGGAGACGTGGCAGTCTTGGGGCATGAACCCTTCCATCTGCCGCACCCTAAGCACGATCTGTTTCCAGGCGGGCATGCTCTCCATCGTTCTCTCCATCTGGATCTGGTGGTTCATGAACGGTGACGCCCCCGAGGAGCAGGCGCATGCCGAACGCTTCGGCATTTTCATCGGCCTGTGGGCGCCCACGCTGCTGATCCTCTCGAACCGCTTTGACCGCTATGCCGACAAGGCCAAGGAGCCGCCCGGCCTGAAGGGCGATGATCAAACCGGCGAGTCCTGACCGGCCTGCGGGCGATCACATCGGCTCGCGGCCCGTCGCCTCGACAAACTGCTGATGCAGCCCCTTGTAGGCCTGCTGCCACTCATCCACCACCCGCTGCAGTTCCATCACCTGCTTTTCCAGCGTGACAATGCGTGACTGCTGCATGGCATCCCCCGCGCTGTTCTTGTCGTCATTCCTCCCGGTTCCCATGAAGGTCGTGGCCGCGCTGCGGATATGATGGGGGCTGGCCTGAAACCAGGAGAGGTCCGCGAGCCTCGCCTCCTTGTTGTCCAGGCAGTTGATGATTGTCACGTTTTCGTCAATCTCGCCGGTGGCCAGGAACTCCTGAATCGTCGCCACGTTGGTCGGCCCGTAGAGGTAATTGTCCGGCATCTGCACCAGCAGGTCCATCTGCAGTTCCGGGATCATCGGCGCACGCTGCCAGCTCATGCGGTTGTCGCTGGAGATCTTGTCGAGCGGCGAAATCTTCGCATCCGCAGCCCAGCCGCGCAAAGTTTCGAGGCTTTTGGCTTCATAGACTTCCTTGTCCGAGGCTTTGAGCAGATGCCATGTGTGCATGCGGACATGATAATCAAATTCCTCAACCAACGCCAAGCTCAAAGTGCGAAGGGACCCAAACTCGGCGCATTGACGTCGCCTTTTCGCAAGGCGGCCTCCCCAAACATCGTTTAACCGCGCCCCTCATGATCCGCCCTCTTTTTGCCCTCCTCTTCGCCGCCGCCGCCCAGGCCGTCGATCCAGCCGTCTTCACCCTCAAAACGATGACGGCGCAGATGAAGTACGACACTGCGGAGATGCTCGTGCAGCCCGGCCAGCCGGTGAAAATCCTCTTCGAAAACGGCGACGACCTTCCACACAACCTCGTTTTCTGCCAACCGGGCACTGACACCGCGGCCCTGGCGATGAAGCAGATGGAAAAACCGGAGGAAGCCCTGAAACGCAACTGGCTGCCCGACGACCCGCGCATCTGGGCGCACTCGAAGATGCTCAATCCGCATGAGAAGGAGGAGCTCAGCTTCACCGCACCTCAAAAAAACGGTGCCTACCCTTACGTCTGCACCTTTCCCGGCCACGCGCTCACGATGCGCGGCGAACTCAAGGTGGCGCCGGCAGGCGAGATCCTGCACGACCTGAACTATGCCCTCTACCTCGGAAGCTGGAAGCAGCTCCCTGATTTCTCAAAGCTCAAACCGCACCGTGACGGCAAGGTCGAGGACAACCTGCTGCAGATGAAGCTCGACGACTACAAGAACGAGTTCGGTGTCGTCTTCACCGGCAAACTCAACGCGCCCAGGAAGGGCTCCTACCGCTTCTTCCTCGCCAGCGACGACGGCGCCCGCATCCTCATCGACGGCCAGGAAGTCGTGAATGACGACGGCATCCATCCCGCCAGCAACATTCGCGAGAAGGGGCTCACACTGGAAAAGGGCGATCACGAATTCCGTCTCGAATACTTTCAGAGCGGAGGCGACATCGATCTCTATGCCGCGTGGAAGGGCGCGGATTTCCAGATCACGCCGCTGTCGAAATGGCTGCACCCGAACTGGAAGGGCGGCGCGAAGAAAAAGCAGGACTTCGCTCCCATTCCCCTCGTGGTCAAAGAAGAGCCCGTCGTCTATCGCAACTTCATCCAGGGCGCCGGCAACCGCGGCATCGGCGTCGGCTACCCCGGCGGCATCAACATCGCCTGGAGCGCCGAGAGCATGAATCTCGCTCTCGTCTGGCGTGGTGCCTTCATCGACGCCTCCAGGCACTGGAACTCTCGCGGTGGCGGCCATGAAAAGCCACTCGGCTACGATGTGATCCAGCCGACCGGCGAAGTCACCCCCGCCTTCTTTGTCACCGACAAGCCCGATGCCGACTGGCCGAAATGGGACAAAGCGAAGCGCTATGAAGACTTCAAGTGGCGTGGCTACTCGTTGGATGCGAAGCGCCTCCCGACCTTCCGTTACACCTGGCATGAGGCGGAGATCGAGGAGTCCTTCACCGTCGAAGGCAGCGGCAACAAGCCCGATGGCAACGCCAGACTCATCCGCACCATCAAGGTGAATGGCCGCTTGCCCGCCAATGCCTGGTATCGCATCGGCAGCGGTCCGTTCGACAACAACGACGGCGTCTTCACCCACAAAGGTCCGCTCGGTTACCGCATCACCGCCCAAGGTGCCCAGATCGCCGGTTCCAATCTCGTCATTCCGGCCAAGACCGGCACGATGACCATCACCTACCAGTGGGCGCAATAAATCTTCACCGCGACGACTCCATGAAACGCCTTTTCTCTTTGCTCTTCGCCCTCAGCCCTTCGCTTCTCCTGCCCTCCGTAGCTTTGGCGAAGGACGGGGCCGCCGCCGATCCGGTCGAAGCCGACTACTACAAGATCACCACCTTCGACACTCCCAAGGAAACCGCCCTCGAAGTCGGCTCCATTGATCTCATGCCTGACGGCAAGCTCGCGCTCGGCACACGTCGCGGCGAGGTCTGGATCGTCAGCGGCGCGGGCAGCAGCGATCCTTCCAACGTGAGCTACAAGCTCTTCGCCTCCGGCCTGCATGAGGTGCTCGGCATCGCCTACAATCCCCAAGACAAAAACCTCTACGCCACCACGCGTTACGAGATCACGCGCTTGAAGGACGTGGACGGCGACGGCCGCGCCGATGTCTTCGAAAACGTGAACGACAGTTGGGGCGTCTCCGGCGACTACCACGAATACGCCATCGGATCACGTTTCGACAAAGCCGGCGACCTCTGGGTCACGCTCTGCCTCACCGGTTCCTTCAGCAGTCAGGTGCCCTTCCGTGGCTGGGCGCTGCGCATCAAGCCGGACGGCACCCTGGTGCCTACCTGCTCCGGCATCCGCAGTCCCGGCGGCATGGGCTTCGATGCGGACGGTGAAGTCTATTACTGCGACAACCAAGGTCCGTGGCACGGCTCCTGCACGCTTCAGCATCTCGTTCCCGGCACGTTTCAGGGCCACCCCGGCGGCAACGTCTGGTATGATCTCGCGCCGAACATGGGACCCCAGCCGATCGATCCCATCCCCGAAGCCTTCCAAGGCGAGCGTGGTCGCAAAGAAGACCGCCCCGGTGGCGATCCCGACCGCATGGTGACGGAACGCGGGCGCATCAAGCAGCTCCTGCCGCCCGCCGTGTATCTCGTGCACGGCAAGATCGGCAACTCCGCCTCCGCCATCATCTGCGACCTCAGCGGCGGGAAATTCGGCCCGTTCGCGAAGCAGCTCTTCGTTGCCGACCAAAGCCACAGCAATCTCAGCCGCGTCTATCTCGAAACCATCAACGGCATCAAGCAAGGCGTCGTCATTCCCTTCCGCGGCGGCTTTGCCAGCGGCATCATCGGCGGACGCATGGATGAAGAGGGCCGCGTCTTTGTCGGCGGCAGCGACCGCGGCTGGGGCGCACGTGGCGGCAAGCCGTTCTGCTTCGAGAAATGCGAATGGACCGGCAAAACGCCCTTCGAAGTCCACGAGATGCACGCGAAGCCCGACGGCTTCGAACTCACCTTCACCCAGCCCGTCGATCCGGCCACGGCGGGTGATCTGAAAAGCTACACGATGCGCGAGTTCACCTACGCCTACCGCGAGCAGTACGGCGGCGACGAGATCGACGAGATCATTCCGAAAATCACGGCCGCCAAAGTCGCCGAAGATGGCAAGTCCGTCCGCCTCACGATCTCGCCACTCACCAAGGGCCACATCCACGAGCTTCATCTCGACGGTGTGAAAAACACCGAAGGCCTGCCGCTGCTGCACAAGGTCGGCTATTATACGTTGAACGAGATTCCGAAGTGAGCATTCGCCGCGCCCCTCAGCGCTTCGGCTTCATCAAGGTCGCCTTGGGCACATCCATCAAGTGGATCTCGGGCACCGGTTCCTGCACGGCTGTCGCCACAGGTGCCACCGGCTCCGCACGTCGAATCTCGACAATGGGAATGTTGGCCGGCTGGTTCGGCACTTCCGCACGCCGCACCTCCTCTCCCGGCAGCACTTTCACCGTCACCACATCCGGCAGTTCGGCACGCCGCACCTCCACCTTCTCCTCCGCCGAAACCACGGAGGGAGCGGCGTAGTTTTTCACAGCGGCCGTGATCTTCGCCGAGCGTCCGGGGGCGATCTCCATGGCCGTGTCCACGATCTTGCGCACCATCGCCGGATCGGCGTTCACCGCGTCGATGGCCGCCGTCACAATCTCCGCAGCGCACGATTCATGAATGACCAGCGCCTCTTCCAGCCGCATCTCCATCTTGTCAGGTTCCGCCCGGATCGCAGCGAACAGCTCCGCGCACAGCGATTCGCACGTGATCTGCGACGGCGTCGCTTTCACGGGTTGCGCCTGCGCCGGTGATGAAACCAGCGGCAGCAGGCAGAAGAGAAAGATCCAGCGCATGAGATGAAAAAGGCTCACAGGAATGACGGCATCAAAAGGTCTTCCTTCACACTTTCTTCGGCAAATCTCAGTCTTTTTGGGGTGCTGAATTCAAAAGTTCCGGCCCGGCACCCCGGTGTGCTCGAATGAACTGCTCAGGCGCGACGCGGTTCAACGCCGTGTCAGCATATCCCTGGCCAGGATTCACATAGGGTCCGACACGGACCTCAAAATGCAGGTGGGCGAGCGGCGCGGATTTCGCCGTCCCCACCGTACCAATCACATCGCCACGCTGTACCTCCTGCCCGGTGCGCACCTGCACCGACTCCAGATGCGCATACATCGTCTGCACCACCGGCCCCAGCTCATCGCCGTCGGGCAATCGATGCGCAATGAGGATCATCTTTCCCCACGACTCGTGCGGAATGCCCGCATACACCACGCGCCCGGCTCCTGCCGCGAACACCGGATCCCCCAGATCGGAGTTTTCACCGCCGATGCCGTTCAAATCATCGCCCAGATGCCGCTCGATACGAAACGCACGCGCATTGTAAGTGAATGCGCCGTCCTCCGACCCAAGCGGCATGTCAAACCGCGTCGCCAGCGGCAGCGTGGCCGTTTCACGTGGCGTGAGGCGCACAAACGCCGGATCGAGCGGCTTCGGCTTCACCGCCGAGTCTGGCAAATCCTCCAGGCGTGGTCCCAGCCGCTGCCAGAGCACGCCGACGACCGCCGCTGCGAGGGCGAAGGTCAAAATCACGCGCATGATCCGCACTGCTTTCTTCATGCCGGAGACTCGGCAGATGCCGCAGCGTTGCAAAGGGAACGTGCCGCCCTTAAATAGCCGCCTCCTCGTGAACACGCTCTCCCCTTCCTCGTTCGGCTCTCCCAAGGTCTCCGTCTTCAGTGGCAAACCCGCCTACGACGACGTTGCCGCACTGCGCCAGCAGATCCTCGACACGATCAACGCGCTTGAACTGCCCGCCGACTTCATCAAGCCGGGCGACCGCGTCGTCCTCAAGCCGAACTGGGTCAAAGAACACAACGCCAGCAAGCCCGAGGACGAAAACGGCTGGCTCACCATCATCACCCATCCCGCCGTCGTGCGTGAAGTCGCCCGCTGGGCTGCCGGCAATCTGCAAGGCCGCGGCTCTGTCACGCTGTGCGATGCGCCACAGAGCGATTCATCCTTTGCCACCATCCGCCGCCTGCACCGCCTCGATGATCTCATCACCGATCTCACCCAAGAGTTTCCCGGCATCGCCTTTCTGCTCTTCGACATGCGTTGCGAGGAGTGGACCATCGACGACGGCGTCACCATCGCCAAACGCGAGCTGCCCAGCGATCCCTCCGGCGCGGTGGACATCCATCTCGATGCCGACAGCG
>DAORHS010000251.1:0-6529 GCA_035438165.1 Prosthecobacter sp. | reverse complement strand
CGATGACGTCGTGCGTCGTGCCGTCATACATCTCGATTTGCAGCCGCCGCGCTTTGGCGATGACGTGCATGTTGGTCGCGATCAGTCCATCCGCGCTGACGATGAAGCCGGAGCCGATGCCGTCCGTGCCCTCGCGTCCGAGTTGCGTGATCTTGACCAGCGAGGGGCGGATCGTCTCGGCGAGATCGGCGGCGGTGTGTGCGGCGGGCGAAGGCGCTTTGGCTTTCGCAGCGGGCTTTGTCGCAGCGCAGAGATGGCCCACGGAACACACAGAAAACACGGAAAGAAGAAGGAAGGAGTGCTTCATGGTGTGCGGGCAGGAAGGAGGAGTTTAGAACCGCTGATATAACGCTGATTGGACACTGATGCTGAAATGTATTTATCAGCGTCAGATTAGCGTCTAATCAACGGTTTAAACAAGTTCTCTCCTACCATGAGCATTCCCCGCGCCGCCTTCTACCTCTTCGCTCTCTGCCCTTCGCTCTTCGCCGCCGACTTCCCGGCCATCTACGACACCGAAAAAGGCGCTCCCATGCCAGCCGAGGAAGTCGCGGCCACGATGGAGCTGCCGCCGGGCTTCAAGTGCGTCGTCTTTGCCGCCGAGCCGGATGTGCGGCAGCCGATCGGCATGGCGTGGGATGCGAAGGGCCGCCTGTGGGTGGCGGAGAACTACACCTTTGCCGAGAACCCCATCCGCTGGGACACGAAGCTGCGGGACCGCCTCATCATCCTTGAGGACAAGGACGGCGACGGCAAACACGACGGCCGCAAGGTCTTCTGGGAAGGCGGCAGCTACCTCACCAGCGTGGAGACCGGCTACGGCGGCGCTTGGGTGCTGCACAACGGCACGCTCAGCTTCATCGCCGATAAAAACGGCGACGACACACCCGATGGCGAGCCCGAGGTGCTGCTCGATGGCTTCAACGTGAAGACCATCGGCCACAACATCGTCAACGGCCTGCGCTGGGGCCCCGATGGCTGGCTTTACGGTCGCCACGGCATCACCGACACCTCCGCCGTCGGCGCACCCGGCACGCCGCTGGAGAAGCGCGTGAAGATCAACTGCGGCATCTGGCGCTACCATCCCACACGAAAGGTCTTTGAAGTCGTCTGCCACGGCGGCACGAACTCCTGGGGCCACGATTGGAACGCGGACGGCGAGCTTTTCTGGATCAACACCGTCATCGGCCACCTCTGGCATGGCATTCCCGGCGCCTACTACCGCCGCATGTTCGGCACGCACCTCAATCCGCACGTCTATGAAGTCATCGAGCAGACCGCCGACCACTTTCACTGGGATGCCGGCGCCGAAACCTGGAGCGACATCCGCAAACTCGGCGTCACCGGCAAGACCGACTCGCTCGGCGGCGGCCACGCCCACGTCGGCATGCTCATCTATCAAGGCGGCCTCTGGCCGGAGAAGTACCACGGCGCCGTCCTCACCTGCAACCTGCACGGCAACCGCATCAACATGGACACCCTCCACCGCGAAGGCTGCGGCTACGTCGGCAAACACGCGCCCGACTTCATGAAGGCCAAGGACAAGTGGTTCCGCGGCATCGACCTCCTCACCGGCCCCGACGGCAACGTCTTCGTCGCCGACTGGAGCGACAGCGGCGAATGCCACGACAACGACGGCGTCCACCGCAGCAGCGGCCGGATTTATAAGATCGTGTATGGGGAGCCGAAGAAGGCGGAGCCGATCAATGTGGCGGCGATGGGGGATGGGGAGCTAGCGACGCTCTTTAGAAAGCCCAACAATTGGTGGAATCGAATGGCAAAACTTAGAGTTTTTGAAAATGCAGCACTCTCGAAAAATACGCTTTTCTTGGATCAAATACCAATAAGCGGTCGAGAGAGATGGAACATGCTCGTTTCACTAAAAAATTTGGAAAAGGAGAGTAATCCGTTAAATCCTATAACTGCCTCGTTAGGGCAATCAGCTCAAGATGGGTTAGAGTCGGGTTTAGCATTTGGATTTGACCCAAAAGGTTCAAAATCCATGTATCAACAGTGGTTTCTTGCCTGGATTCAAAATAATGCATACGGCGGTTTAGGATTCAGAATAAATCACGGGGGTGCTGCTTGGGATATTCTCAGATATTTGACTGCTTGGGCAGAAGATCCCAGCGATCGACTAGCATTTGCCTCCTCCTTACAGCGTCTGTCATTCGACGCGCGTTGGTATGTTGCCAATGTTTTGGTAACCTTTCAGCAGGACTCTTATGATCGACAACAACCGCTGATGATCTGGTATGGAATCGAGCCTGCGGTGGCGGCAGAGCCGATGAAGGGTGTGGATTTGATTCGCAAGTCGAAAATCCCCACCGTGCGCCGCCTCGTGGCCCGCCGCATCGCCGAGATGATCGAGGACAAGCCCGAGGCGGTGGATGCGCTCGTGGCGCTGGCCGTCAGCGATGCCAATGCGCGTGAAGACGTGCTGCGTGGCCTCGCCGCCGGTCTCGACGGCTTCAGCAGCGCCAAGAAGCCGAAGGGCTGGGACGAAGTGGCCAAGGCGCTCGACACGAACGCCAGCGAGGAATTCAAAAACATCGGGCGCAACCTCTCCGTCGTCTTCGGCAGCGGTCGTGCGACGGATGAACTCATCGCCATCGTCAAAAACACCGACGGCGACGCGAACGCGCGTGTGAACGCCTTCGCCGGCCTCACCCGCAACGCGAAGCCCGAGCTGCTGCCGGTCATTCGCGGCCTGATCAACGACAAGGTGCTCGGCACGGCGGCGCGCAGTGCTTTGGCGGCCTATGACGATCCGAACATCCCGAAAGCGATGCTCCAGCCCTGGCCGGAGCGCAGCCAGGAGATGCAGGCCGCCACGGTGGCCACGCTGACCTCGCGTGCAAGCTATGCGAAAGCGCTGCTCGAAGCGATGAAGGCCAAAAAAGTGCCCGCATCGGCGATTTCGCCCTTCCAAGCCCGCCAGATTCGCAGCTTGAATGATCCGGCGCTCAACGACCTGCTGACGCAGGTCTGGGGCGAGATCCGGGACACACCGGAGGCCAAGAAAGCCGAGTTCGCCAAGTGGGAAGGCATCTTGAAGCCCGACATGCTCGCCAAGGCCGACAAATCCAAAGGCCGCCTGATCTTCACCGCCGCGTGCAGCGCCTGTCACAAGATGTACGGCCAGGGCGGAGCCATCGGCCCCGAACTCACCGGCAGCGACCGCCGGAACCTGAAGTACCTCCTCGAAAACATCCTCGACCCGAACGCCGTCGTGCCCGCCGACTTCCGCGTGAACGTCTTCCAGCTCAAAGACGGCCGCACGCTCACCGGTGTGATCCCCGAACAGACGGAACGCACCCTCACC
Source organism: Prosthecobacter sp. (assembly GCA_035438165.1). Taxonomy (GTDB): domain Bacteria; phylum Verrucomicrobiota; class Verrucomicrobiia; order Verrucomicrobiales; family Verrucomicrobiaceae; genus Prosthecobacter. The sequence continues at coordinate 3,204 of DAORHS010000251.1, read as the reverse complement.
ATCCAGACACCCGCCGAGCGTCTCGTCATCGAACGCGCGCAGATCGTGAAGCAGGAGCAACTGACGATGTCCCTGATGCCGGAAGGACTGCTGACGGCCTTGGGAGAGGAGAATGTGATCAACCTGATAGCCTACCTCATGGGCGAAGGACAGGTCGAGATGCCGAAATGAATTTCACCACCGAGGGCACGGAGGAACACAGAGGTTTGAGTTTTTGAACTCTGTGCTTCTCTGTGATCTCTGTGGTTTAATCTTTTCATCTTCGCATGGCTTCAATTTTCGACTGGATCGCCGCCGCACGCCCGAAAACACTCGGGGCCGCCATCGCGCCTGTGGCGGTGGGTTGTGCGCTGGCGGAGAAGATCTCGGGCAAGCTCGACTGGACGCTGGCGCTTTGCACCCTGGGAAGCTGCGGCGCATTGCAGATCGCGACGAATTTCTTCAATGACGCGCTGGATTCGGTCAAAGGCGCGGACACGCAGGCGCGGATCGGCCCACGACGCATCACCGCGAGCGGTGCGGCATCTGCCAAAGCGGTAAATGTGGCCGCGTGGCTGATGCTCGTGGTGGCGACGCTGCTGGCGGTGCCGCTGTTCGAGGCACGGGGGCTGCCGATTCTGTATATCGGCATTCCGTCGCTGTACTTTTGCTTTGGCTACACCGGCGGGCCGATGCCGCTGGCGTATCGGGGACTTGGCGAGCTGTTTGTGATCCTGTTCTTCGGTCTCGTGGCCGTGACGGGCACGGCCTTTGTGCAAACGGGCGAGTGGTATGAGGCGGCGGTGGTCGCGGGTTTTCAAATCGGCTGCCTGAGCACCGTCTTGATCGCCATCAACAACCTGCGCGACGTCGAAGAGGACAAACAGACGGGCAAAAAGACGCTGGCGGTGCGGCTGGGCGTGGGTTTCGCGCGGGCGGAGATCGTTCTGCTAATCGTCGCAGCTCACGCGGCTGGATTTTACTGGTTTCAGCAAGGCTGGCCACGCGCCTTCACGCTGCCGCTGGCGACACTGCCGATCGGTCTGTTTGTGGCGTGGCGTGTGATCGTCGAGCCGCCCAGCCGCGGCCACAACCGCCTGCTGGCGATGAGCGGGGCGCAGTTGCTGGCCTTTGCGGCGCTGATGTGCTGGGGAATCGTCAAGGCAAGGGATGTGATGCCGTGAGCGGCTTGATCATTCTCGTCCTCCTACTCGAACTCGTCCTCGATCATGGCGGGTGTTTGAGATCCAAAGGTTCGAGCCACTGATGAGCGAGCTTTACGCTGGCTCGGAGATTTCGAGGCGAGGTGACGCTGTAGAATCGAGGACGAGTAGGAGTAGGAGTAGGAGGACGAGAAGGAAGCGTTGAACGAGTTGCGAGATGATGGGAGTGTCGAAGATGGAGTCAGCGATTTATTTTCACGAATACCTGCTGCGCAGCGGCGTGGCGCTGAACGCGGTGTCGCAGCGGCGGGTGTTTGCGGGAGCGCTGATTCGGGTGAACGACGGCTTTGGCTGCGTGCATCCGTGGCCGGAGTTTGGCGATGCGCCGGTGGAGGAGCAGCTTCGTCTGCTCAGCGAAGGCGTGACAACACCGGTGACGGCGATGGCCTTGCGCTGCGCGGAGATCGACGGCGCGGCACGACGCGCGGGCGTGAGTTTGTTCGAAGGACTGGAGATTCCGCGCAGCCACTACTCGTGGAGTTTTGCCACGGACACGGAGCTGCAGATGCAGCGTGTGATGGAGGAGGGCTGGCCGGCGATCAAGGCGAAGGGTTTTGCGAACTACGGCGAGACGATCCGCTTCCTGGAAGGCTGTGCGAAGCGGTTTGAGGTACAAGATGTTCGGTTGCGTGTGGACTTTAACGGCGTGCTGGACCGGCTGACGTTCGAGAAGTTCATCGAGTTCATGCCGCTGCGGGTTTATCGGGCGCTGGATTTCGTGGAGGACCCGTTTCCATATGACGCGGAAGCCTGGGAGGCGATGCGGCAGCGCTGGGGCGTGAAACTGGCGCTCGACAAGGGCTGGAAGGACGGCACGCACGGATTTGACGCCGTCGTCGTCAAGCCCGCGCGACGTGACTGGCGCATGGTGGCTGAAAAACATCCGCAGCAGCCGCTGGTGCTGACTTCAGCCATGGATCACGCGCTGGGACAGTTGTTTGCGGCGTATGAAGCGGCTGTGGCGATGTCCGAAGGACAGGCGTTGGATTTTTGCGGGCTGTGCACGGAACACTTGTTCGAGAAGGATGATTTTTTTGAGCGGGTGACATCCCGTGGCGGCTTTTTGGAGGCGGACCGCAGCGGCGGCGGACTGGGATTTGGCGAAATCTTGGAGGCACTGCCATGGAGACGACTTTGATCATCGAGCCGGAGTTTTGGAGTGATGGAGACGTGTGGGTCGGACAGCCTGCCCCCACGGAGGAAGGCGAATCGCTCGCAGACTTCGCGCGGCGTGATTTGCAGGTGAAGGACTGGTGCTTTTTTCAGACGAGCGGCTCGGAGGGCCGCCGGAAGTGGGTGGGACTCACCAAGGAGTCGTTGCTCATCTCCGCACGGGCGGTGAACGCGCATTTCGACATCACACACCGCGACCACTGGCTGCTGGCGCTGCCGACACATCACGTAGGTGGATTTGGCGTGCTTGCACGTGCGTTTGTGAGCGAGAGCCACGTGACGAGGCTGGAGGGGAAATGGGATGCGGCGGACTTCGCGCAGAAATGCGCGGAGGCTGGCGTCACACTGGCCTCACTGGTGCCGACGCAGGTGTTTGATCTGGTGGCGGCGAGATTGAACGCGCCACCGTCGATGCGCGTGGTGCTGGTGGGTGGCGGTGCCTTGAGTCCGGAAATCGAGACTGCGGCCCTGCAACTCGGCTGGCCGGTGCGCCGGACGTATGGGATGACCGAAACGGCTTCCCAGGTGGCCTCGCAGGCGAAATCAGGCGGTGAAATGGAGGTACTGCCAATCTGGGAGGTGAGCACTGATGAAGAGGGCGTGCTTTCCGTGCGAGGGGAGGCGCTGGCACAAGGTTACGCCGTGCAGGAAGCGGGAAAGTGGCGCTGGGAGCCGATTGCGCCTGAAGCAGGACTGCGCACGCGTGATCGTGTGAGTGTCTGGCAGGAGGGCACCCGGCGTTTTCTGCGTTTCGTGGGCCGTGAGGCGAACACGGTGAAGATCCTGGGAGAATTGGTCGCCCTCGGACCGATTCAGGAACAGCTCGACG
>DAORHS010000250.1:0-6572 GCA_035438165.1 Prosthecobacter sp. | reverse complement strand
GCGCAGGATTACACCGTCCTGGATTTTCTCAGCGCGCGCAGCCAGCGGCAGGTCACGCCCAGGCCGTGCTCGCTGAGATGCACCTGGACACGCATGCGCACAGGAGAGCCGAGCGCTCCTTCTTCGCAACTGAAGTCGATGACACGGCGGCTGCGCACCATCTCCCACATTCGCTCCGCATTGCCGATGGCATCAGCCTCTGTCCAGATCTCGACCGACTGGCGCATGAAGAGCGCCTCCGCCAGCCTGCCCACGGCTTCGGAATCCATGATGCCAAAGCTCTCGGCGATCTCCAGGCCGCGGTTGGTGTGGAGGTACATCAGGCCGCCGGTGCGCACCTGCACATCGGAGATTTCACGTCCGGCAAACGCGGCGGCGAGATCACCGAGAATGTTGTTGGTGGAAGGTGGAGCACACATGGCGGAGTTCAGTCTTGAGGAATCTCTTCGATGACGACGAGCCAGTTCATGGGGTGAATAGGCGGCAGTTCGGCGGGACTTCGCAGCGGTTTCAGATCAGCGGAGATGCTGTCGGAATGCACCGCGTCGTCGCTGCCGGATTTCATGTCCAGCGGCTGCCAGACCGTGCCACCGCTTGAAGCAAGACTGCCAAGCTGCCCATGGTGCTCGATGGGCCGGTTGAATCCGGTTGTGCCCACGCGCAGTTCGGCGGCGTAGATCGAGAGCGGCGGATAGAACTCGGCGCCGTCCGCCAGACCTGAGCCGACGGGAAGTGCTGCCGCTGGGATGGCGTTGAGGTCGTCTCCCACATAGACTCGCAGGGGTGCAACGATGCTGAGACCGGCCGTGTAGTTGGTGAGATCTTTTCCCTGACGAATGATGACACACATGTCCTCGATCGCCGGCGGATCGCTGACGACGCGGACGTTGATCGGGTCCAGCGACGGATCCACGCCAAAGTGGAGGCTGTTGTTGGTCGCCACACTGCCGGCACCCTGTGACAGCAGCCACGCATCCAGCAGCGACGGATGGAACGTGAGGCAGGAACGATTACTGTTGGTCAGTTCCGTTTGAAAGGGGATGGCGTTGCCACCCGGTTCAAAAACGGTCGGCCAGTTGCTGCCGCGCTGCAGAATGATCTGGCTCATGCCTCCGGCTGGATTTGGGAAACGCACGCGAATGCTGGTCGGCGTCTGATCTTCATAGCTGACCATGGCCGTGGCCTCGACCGTGATGCGACAGCGCTGGCCTCCCGAGGTGTACTCCTCAAATGCGTTCAACGTGCTGTCCGGCGGGCTGCGACGCAGATAACCGGAGCCTGTGGGCAACGGCAGAAATGTCAGGCGGCCGGAGTTCGCTGACAAGGCGACGGGCAGCACGTCCGTGCCTTGTTCCGCTTGAAGACGTTCACGCTCGCCCAGAGCGTCAAAGTCTGAGCCCACGGTGACTCCGCCGAGGTCGAGATCCGCTGTCATCGCGATGTCGCTGCGGCCCGCGAGCCGTGCGGCCCCATAGGAAGAACCAGCCACACTCATGCGCGCGGCATAAACGGATCCCTCGATGCTGACGGTATCCACATTCCATGCCGTGCCGTCCTGATGTGCGCCGATGGCGGCGAATGTGGAGGCCTCGATCGGCATCTGTGAGGGAATCTCATACAGCGACAGCACATAGTGACGGGCCACGGTGCTGTTGCTGCTGCCGTAGTTCACGGTGAAGGCCCACCAGTTCCGCTTCGCCACAAACGGTTCGCCGGGCGCGGCGTATCCGAAACGGATGTTGGGGTAGGGGATCAGGTTGTAAACCGGATGCACGGACACATCCGCAAGCAGGCCTGGAACCTGGGTGAGGTAGCGCTTTAACGGCGTGACGATGGGACGCAGAGCATCGGCGGTTTGCATCGCGGCGTCTGCATTCAGCAGCGGCGGCACTTTTCCGGCGAAGGCGGGCAGGGCGAAGATGTCAGCGTAAGCCGTGGTGCCGGGCGTCACACGGTCAGGCTCTCCTGTCAGCGAAGTGATCCAGCTCTGCACCTCGGCGCTGCCATGATCACCCACATCACCGCTGAGTTTGCCACCCAGATTGAGACTTTGCAGAATTTCAGGTGAGAGGCGCTGCGACGAGGCCGAAAGCGCCACCGCATCCGCAAAGATCATGCTCCAGGCGTGGGCGGTTCCTTCGGCGTAGTTGGCTTTCATGCACTCCATGGCCCGGCCTGGAAATGAGGCCACGAGTGCGCGCAGGAGGGCCTCTTCACGCTGACGGTAGTCCACTCGCAGTTGTGTCTTCGAAGCCTGGTCGCGATTCATGAGCGTGCTCTTGAAGAGCATGGTCAGGCTAAGTGTGAACATGATGGCCAGCCCGGTGACGATTGGCAGCGAGGCGTAGCCGGAATCATGTTTGGGAGCGCGGCGTTTCATCGGGCACCTCCACAGTAGGTGATCTCTTCGCCATTTGGTCCGGTGAGTGTGACCGTGAGAATGCCTTCGCTGGCATTGAAGGTGGCTCCTTGGAGACCCTGGCAGATCAGCCAGGAAGTTTCCGTGCCGTCGGGCTGCGGTGTGTAGAAGCGCAAGGAAGTTCCGCTGCTACCTGTCTCGGCGGCGATGAGACGTTCCTGAGTCGTTTGCACGGCGGTTTTGAAAAACAGTCGTACAGCGCCGCCGTTCTGAAGAACCGGAGTGTCGCCTCCGAGAGCGCTCTCGTGACTGCTGTAGATGAAGAAGTGATCCGCCTGCTGGAAGATGCGGCCCAGGATGTTGCCGATCTGCGGAGCTTCCTGGGCGAGGAATGACTGCCGACGAGCCATCTCCATGAAGCCGAGATGCTGCTGCAGCATGACCACCAGCGCGCCGCTGAGCATGACCATCAGGCCCATGGCGGTGGAAACCTCCATCAGGGTGAAGCCGCGCTGGTTCGGACGCGTGCGATGGAGCGGCCAGTTCATTGCAGGCGCAGGGTGGACCGGCTCTTCATATACTCCTGGCTGCCGATGTGATAACTCAGGATCGAATGCAGCCGCCACACGGTCAGCGGAGCTTCGGCGTTGGCCGCGACCTCGGCCGTTCGGAAGCGCTTCAAGGTTCCTTGGACCGCATGACCTCCGGCGACACGTCCCAGCGTGACTGTTTGGTCAGGCACCGGGTCAGCCGCCAGATCCGGCCAGGAGGACTGGGCACTGGTGAGATCGGCAAAAGGCAGCCGGTTGGCCAGTGCGCTTTCACGGGAGAGGCAGGCATCGGTCAGCGTCTGCATGATCGTCCATTGATTGCCCGAGATGGCGAGCAGCGAGGCGCGCATGATGATCAGCGCCAGTGCCGAGGTCAGCGCGAGAGCGGCTGACACCTCGATCAGCAGACTTCCGTACGGACGAAGACGCTGGCGACATGGCAGGTTCATGGCGAAATCGGGCTGGAAAGCTCCAGGGTGCTGATCTGACCACGGGATGTGATGACGCGGTCCACCTCAAAGGTGATGTGATACAACCGCTCGGCGGTGCGTCCGAAGAAAGGCGTGTGGGTGATGACCTCGAGTGTGTAGAGGCCGTCTTCAGAGGCGTAGTTGGAAAGGTCATCAACCGACACGGTCAGACTCTGCGGCACGTTGGTGGAGCCTTCCGTCTGATCTGGATTGTAGTAGGTGCCAAAGCGCAGTTCGGTTCCGTTGACGAGCGTTCCGGCGGTTCCCAGCGCCTGGTTGCCTTTGTAAACCTGCACGTAGGTGCGCGAGTCCGGGTAAAGATGGCTGAGCGTCACCACGAGGGACGGGATGCGGTCGATGAAGACCTGTCCGGCCGTGATGAGACTGACGCTCGCCGAGGCCACGGGCCAGATCTCGACTTTCGGCTGGGCGATGACGGTGTCCGGCACCTGGTAGGAGGCATAACGGACGATGGTGAAGGACTGCTCGCCATTGCCTGAACTCACGGTGGGTGAGGTCAGTTGATGATAGAGCGGACCGAAGGTGTAGGTGCCGTTTTCCAGATTCGATTCCTCGATCAGATACTGCGGCTGGTTCAGCGACGAGTAGGTTTCCGGATCGTAGTTCTTGCCTTGAACGCCCAGATAGACGCAGCGTTCCGCTGTGTCGCTGCTGCCATCGACGAGGCCCTGCACCTGGATGTTTACCGAGAAGGGACGGTCGGCACGCGTGCGTTTCACGAACGTCGTGCCTGCCGGATCCCCCCGCACATAGTCGTCTTCCGAGGTGATGGTGATCGAGGTCTGAGGGTTGTAGGTGCCGATGATCTTGGTGTCGAGCAGATAGATGTTGCTGTCCCAGGCCGTGCCACGCGCGAAGAGCTCATAGAGCGAACCTGCCTCACTCACCGGCATGGGGGCCGTGTACGCACCGCCAGTTCCCGTGATGGGAGTGTCATAAATTTGACCGGTGGCCAGGTCGGTCTGTCGCACCCAGGCTTCCGGCGTCTGTCCGAGCAGTCCGGTGGTGAGCAAACAAAGGCACAGTGTTTTCACCTTCATGGCGGTGTGGGGTTGGCGCCGGAGCTTGCGGACGCAGGTTCAAGGATGGTGATCGGTCCGCCTTTGTAGGTCGCGACGACAAGGCGCGGATTGTGAGAAAGACTTTTGAGCAGGGTGTTCGCCTCCTGGGCGTTGCCCCGTGAAAGTGTCAGCGAGACTTCCTTCCCGGCGAGCCAGGCGGCGTTGCGCTTCAAAAAGCTGGGCCAAAACGTGAAGTCACCCTGAGGCTGGCCAACGACACGGGCTCGCAGTTCTGCGGGAAGATGCAGAATGGAACCGACAGGCACGAGCGTGAATTTTTCTCCATCCGCGAGGATGATCGAGTTTTTCCAAAGGGAGCTCTGAATTGCCGGCGCCTGACTGGTGAGCGGCCGGGCCTTCGCACTCAGATGAGATTTCAGGTTGGGGGCCGCAGCCACCTGCAGCTTGAGAGTCTCTTCGCGAATCACATCTCTCGCCTGCTGGGCAGGCAGCGCGCCCGTGGTCACGATGATCCCGAAAAGCAGCGCGCCGAAGCGTGCTGCGGGCCGGAATGAGCGTCCAGGTTTCATGGAAGTCCTCAGCGTTATTCGCGAACAATGGTCACCGTCCCATCGGGATTGGGACTCTCCGTCAGAATCCAGGAGCCTGAGGCAAAGTTGAGCGAACCTGTTGGAATTGGCGGGTCCTTTTGATACTCACCCAGGATATTAAAGATCCCGTTGGGCTTGTGCGCATTCCCATTGCCCTTCCACTCCAGATTGATGGTGATGGGGCTGGACGTTGCTTTGAAAACCGCCACGGGCGAAATGAGGAGTGTCTGAAGCGGAGAGGAATTGTAGTCCTGAATATTGCGGAACTCGATCGACCCCACTCGTTCAGAACTGTGGCAGCCACTCCCTCCCGAGACCGTGGCCTGAAGGTGAAACTGACCGCCGTTGCCATTGGTTCCCGAAGAGCCCGGAGCACCGAGCGTGTCTCCCTTGGCCTGGATGCCGGAGAAGATGAACTTGTAGGAGTTCGGCAGGGTGAAGTTGATCATGAACGGCACCCTGGTCGCGATGCGTGTGCCTGCAGGCACTCCAGGTGCGCCAAGCAGGATGTCCGCCCGAGTGTCAGAGCTTGCCAGTGTGGCAGCCAATAAGCAGGTGAGGAAGAGATGCGTTTTCATAGGGTGGAGGTTCTCAGTTGGGTGTTTCCATACTTCCCGGCTCATCCCATTGAGGGACAGGCGGATACATCCATTGAATTAATGGATTTTATAATAAATATAGATTCAACTGCTTGCCTCCCTCCAAGGAACCGCGATAAACCAGTTACAGATCCCTGCTCGTCGGGATCAATGGCGGTGTTTCGGTGGCTGTTTCAAATCGAGCCTCTGACGGACCTGAGTGGGAACTCCACAATGGTGAATCATTCCATCACCTGTGCTTCGATGTTTGTCCCGACACGCTCGCTCCACGCGAGGATCATCTTTTTGAACCACGGGCCTGGCTTCCCATCCGCGATGGGTGTGGTGTTGATTTTCGTGCAGGGGGCCATGCAGTAGGGCGTGGTGGTAAGCCAGGCTTCGTCCGCGTTGATGACATCGTAGGGCTGGAAGTCTTTTTCCACGAACTCCATGCCGATCTGTGGTGCGAGTTCCTTCACCGTTTGCAGGCTCACTCCCCAGAGGATGTTCCGTGTCGTGGGCGAGATGATCGTTTTGCCCTTCACGATGACGAAATTCGAGCCCGCGCACTCGGTGACATTGCCGTCGAGGTCGAGCAGCAGCGTGATGGCGCGCGGATCGACGGCCTGCGACTGCTTGTCGGCCAGCCACCAGTGCAGGCGGCTGCGGTTCTTCATTTTCGGCTCCAGACACTGCGGTGGAATGTGCCGGATCGACGGCGTGACGACATGCGTGCCCTCCGTGAACAAATGCCGCCACATCTCGAAGCGAAGCGGGAAGCTGTGGATGCAGATCGTCTGCTTCAGCGGCCCCGCCGCCCCTGCGCTTCCCGCATAGAGCGCATTTTCTCCTGGCGTGACCAAGTGCACGATGCCGATGTCCTCCTCCTGACCTATCAGTCGGCAATTCGCCTCCGCCAGCTCATTCGTTCGCCTCAGCATTTCCTCCGGCGTGACCCACTCCGCTCTGCCGGACAACTTC
>DAORHS010000249.1:0-6614 GCA_035438165.1 Prosthecobacter sp. | reverse complement strand
GCGCCTGCAGCCCCTCCAGCCTGAACACGGCGTAATAGAGGTCCGGTTGGTCACTGCGGTTCAGTAAGCCGCCGGCGGGTGAGAGGCGCGAGCGCAGAAAGTTTTCCACCATCGAAGCCGAGTCTCCGAGCAGTTTCGGAGCCATACGTGCCACTTGAAGCATCTCAAGACGGAAGGACATGGACACGCGACTAACCCGGACCCTGTCATGCCGCCAGAAGAAACTCATTTTCCCGCTTGAGAATTCCCGCGCTTGGTCAAAACTCGCGTCCCGGTCAACCCGACTCCTTTGCTCACGTGGCGGAATTGGTAGACGCGCTAGATTCAGGTTCTAGTGAGTAACATCGTGGAGGTTCGAGTCCTCTCGTGAGCACCATCCAGCGGCATCATGCCGCGGGCTGACGGTCATTCATACAGTCACATGCAGGACGCAGGATTCGTGAGGCAGGCATTTGCGGGAATCGCATCGCGTTATGTGCTCGCGAACCACGTCCTCAGCCTCGGCATCGACTGCCTCTGGCGCCGCACCACGGCGAAACGCATCGCTGCACTTGAGCCGCAGCGCATCCTCGACCTCGCCACGGGCAGTGGTGACCTCGCCCAGGCCATACAATCGGCCTGTCCCGACGCGAAAGTTCTCGGTGCGGATTTCTCCGTTCCCATGATGCGCGAGGCCCAGGCACGGCGGTTTCGTTCCCTCATCGCGGCGGATGGGCTCGCGCTGCCGTTTCAAGACGGCGTGTTTGATGTGCTCACGGTGGCCTTTGGGCTGCGCAACATGGCCTCCTGGCCGGTCGCCCTTCTGGAAATGAGCCGTGTGCTACGCCCCGGCGGACGGTTGTTCGTGCTCGATTTCTCGATTCCGCGCATCCCGGGCATCCGGCAACTTTATCTGTTTTATCTGAAGCAGATCATGCCTCGCATTGCGGGCTGGATCACAGGCAAACGAGAAGCCTACGTTTACCTCTGCGGTTCCATCGAACGTTTCCCGTCCGGCAAGGACATGGAATCCTTGATCTGTGCCAACGGATTTCAATCAGCGCATGCAAAACCGCTGACGTTTGGCATCGCCTCGCTTTATGAAGCGGTGAAATGACCCTGCGGTGCCTGCGCCTGCGTGGCCGCAAAACCTGAAGAAGAGAAATCAAAGTCTGAAGGAAGCGCGGCTGAAACAGCCGTTTACTCGACACCATGAAACGCCGCCGCTTCCTTCAATCCCTGTCCGCTCTCGCCGCCGCGCCTGCTTTCGCCGCCGAAACGCCGTGGAAGCTGAATTACGTGCTCGCCTCGTCGATGTACGGCAGCCTGCCGCTGGCGGACATTCTGCCGGAGGTCAAAAAGACTGGCGCGACTGCCATCGAACTCTGGCCCAAGAAGCACGGCACGCAGCGCGAGGAGATGGATGCCATGGGGCATGACAAATTTGCCGCGCTGCTCCAGGAACACGGCGTCGGCTTCGGCGGCACGACGCGTTATGATCTCGGGCCGTTCAAGCTGACGGATGAAGTCGCCATCGTGAAAAAGTTCGGCGGCAGCTTCATCGTCACCGGCGGAGCCGGGGAGTGGAAAGGAGTGAGCCCTGAGCAGCTCAAGGCGAACGTGAAGGACTTTGTGGAGAAAATGAAGCCGCATGCCGCGCTGGCAGCGGAGAACGGTGTGGAGATCGGCATCGAGAATCACATCAACAACCTCATCGACACGCCGGATTCATTGCTGTGGCTGGCCGATGACATTCGCAACATCCCCGGCATCGGCATCGCGCTCGCGCCTTACCATCTGCCGCAGGACACGAAGCTGCTGAGCGATCTCATCAAGCACATCGACCAGAAAATGACGCTCTTTTACACCTGGGAGCACGGCATGGGCTGCATGAAGCCGATGCCGAAGGAGGAAGAACTCCAGCAGATGCCCGGACGCGGCAAACTCGACTGGAAACCGCTGCTCCTGGCCCTCAAAGAAACGAAGTTCACCGGCCCAACGGAAATCTTCATGCATCCCACGCCACGCGGCATCCCGATCATGCCGACAGTGGCCGAATCCACGGCTGAGATCGTCCGCGCAAAGAACCATCTCGACGCCATCGTCGCCTCGCTCTGATCATCACTGCAAAACTTCACCACTCCATCCAACACCATGCCCGAAGCCAAAGTCCTCCTCATCGTCGGTGATGCCACCGAGACCGTTGACACTCTCTACCCCTTCTACCGTCTCATCGAAGGCGGCTACAAGCCCGTCGTCGCCGCGCCGGAAAAACGGAAATACCAGATGGTGCTGCATGAAGTGAAGCCCGGCTGGACCATCACCAAGGAATGGGAAGGCTACAGCATCGACGCCGACATCGCCTTCAAGGACATCAAGCCCGAGGAATACGTCGGCATCTTCTTCAGCGGCGGCCGTGCGCCGGAATACATTCGCGAGGACGCCGATCTGCTGCGCATCACCAAGTGGTTCTGGGAGCAGAAGAAGCCCTGCGCCAGCGTCTGTCACGGCGTGGAGATCCCCGCCCGTGCCGACATCGTCAAAGGCCTGCGCATGGCCACCGTGGCTAAGTGCAAGTTCGACCTCGAAATCTGCGGCGGCATCTACGTGAATGAACCCTGCGTCATCGACCAGCACATGTATTCGGGCCGGACTTATCACGACAGTGGACACTTCATTGGTCCTTGGATTGCGGCGCTGGATCAGGAGAGAGCGAAAATGGGACTGTAAAATGACGAATGTCGAAATCCGAATGACGGAAGAAACCCGAATGCCTAAATCCGAAGCCATGCACTCGTTCGTCATTCGAGCTTCGTCATTATTTCGTCATTCGTCATTCTGCATTCGTCATTTAGCGCAGCTCCTGGCGGTCTTTCTCCTCATCGCCTCGCCAGCGCGGTCCCATCCCCTCCAGGCGGAACCCATCAACCACGCTTACGTCTTCAACTTCGATCAGTTCTACCTCGATCAGGATCCTGATGAGCATGTGGTGAACGGCGGCTTCCTGCTGCTGGCGGAATTGAACTGCACGGCCTGCCATGTCGCGCCAGATTCATGGCAGGAGCGGCTCAAGGCGAAGCCGGGGCCGAATTTGGGTGGTGTGGGCTCGCGCCTGGATGCGGACACGCTCTGGCTCATGATTCGCAGTCCTCAGCATCGCAAGAAGGGCACGCAGATGCCAGGCTTGTTTGCCGGTGAGGCAGGCGATGAGGAAAAGGTCGAAGCGCTGGTGGAATACCTCGGTGCCATGAAATGGGATGCGCCTCAGGTGCCTGCGGGCGACGTGGAGCGCGGAAAGGAGCTGTATCACAAGGTCGGCTGCGTGGCCTGCCATGAGCCGGCGCTGGATGCGCGGCCGCCGAAAGTTCCCGCCGATGTCGAAGTCGAGAAGCCGGGGAATGGTTCGGTGCCCATCGCTCTGGCGGATGCTTACAGCTTCACCTCGCTCTCGAATTTTCTGAAGCATCCGCTTTCCATGCGCCCGTCAGGCCGCATGCCGGACATGCGTCTCTCCGACCAGGAAGCCTCCGACATCGCGGCCTATCTGCATGTGGGACGTGTGGCTGAAAAGGCGACGGCGCGTGCGGCCCTCAAGATTCCGCCGCAGGGTATTGAGAAAGGCCGTGAAGTCTTCGAAACGATGAACTGCGTGGCCTGCCATGCGAACGGGAGTGCGGATGCCCCCATCCGCAAACCATCGGCCAAGCCGATGAGCGAACTCAAGGCCCAAAACGGCTGCCTCGCCGAAAAACAAGCCAGCGGGACGCCGCGCTTTGATCTGAATGATCTGCAAAAACGCGCGCTGAAACTGGCGCTGGCCGTGATTCAGAAGGAGCAAGCGCCCAAGCTGACGGCGCAGGAGAAGGTGGACTGGCAGATGTCGCGGCTGAACTGCTACGCCTGTCATGATCGCGATGGCAAAGGCGGACCGGAAGATCCACGGGCGCAGTACTTCGGCGTGAATGACTCCACGGCGGAGTCCTTGGGCCAACTGGCGCATCTCCCGCCGACGCTCGACAAAGTGGGCCGCAAACTGACGCGTGGCTGGTTTGAAAAAATCCTGTGGGGCAAGGATGGCGGCGTGCGGCCTTACATGGACACGCGGATGCCGAACTTCGGCCAGGCGCAGACGGAGATGTTGATCAGCGCGTTCAACGAGGCGGACAAACTGGAGAAACCCTTCACGATTGATGTCAGTGGCCTGGGGAAACATCATCGCGCGGAAGCGGGCAGGCAGTTGCTGGGCGCGAAAGGGCTGGCGTGCGTGGCGTGTCATGGATTGAAGGACCGCAAGTCGCTCGGGCCGCCGGTCATCCGGCTCACGCACACGGTGGAGCGCTTGCAGCCGGAGTATTTCAAGGAGCTGCTGCTCAATCCGCAGGTCACGCAGCTCGGCACGGTGATGCCGCCGATGTTTGTGGGGCGCAAGAAGGCCGATCAGGAAATCGAGAGCATCTGGACCTACCTGCGTGAGGTGGAAGGTCAGCCGTTGCCTGAAGGGCTCATGTCGTCGGAAGATTTCGAGTTGAAGCCGGGGAAAGCGAAGCGCGTGATCATCTTCCGCAGCTTCATCGAGGGCGCGGGTTCGCATGCCATCGGTGTGGGCTTTCCCAGCGGCGTGAATGCGGCGTTTGATGCGCAGCAGAGCCGCTGGGCCATCATTTGGAAAGGCCGTTTCCTTGATGCCATGAGCAACTGGCAGGATCGCGCGATGCCGCCGATCCAACCGCTCGGCACGAATGTGAAGGAGCTGCCTCCCGCCACGGGCGAGCGCGTGTTCGGCGGCTACAAGGTCGGCAAAGACGGCGTGCCGACGTTTTTGTATCGTCAGGATGGCCAGCCGGTCGAAGACACGCTGCGTCCGGTGAAGAATGGCTTTGAGCGCAGCGTGAAGATCAACGGCAAGGAAACGAAGGAGGAACTGTCATGGTGAGAGGAGTTATGGGGTATCAGTTATGCGTTCTTGGTTTGGGACTCTTCGTCCTTCGCTCTTCGCTCTTCGCGCAGACACAGTCCGACTACTACCGCATTGAGACGTATGAGCTGCCGAAGGGCGTCAATTTCGAAGCGAGCGGCCTCGCCGTGACAGACAAAGGCCAGCTCGCGGTGGGTTTGCGCAAGGGCGAGGTGTGGATCGAGGGGAAGGACGGCTTCCGGCTCTTTGCCAGCGGGATGCATGAGATCCTCGGCCTCGCGTGGCGTGATGGAGCGCTTTACGCGACGCAGCGTGCCGAGGTGACGAAGCTGCGGGACACGGATGGCGATGACAAGGCGGACGAATACCTCACGGCCTCGACGGGCTGGGGCGTTTCGGGCGCGTATCACGAGTATGCCTATGGTCCCGTGTTTGATGCGGAGGGAAATCTCTACACCTCGCTGAATTGCAGCATGGGCAAGGCGTGGAAAGGCGCGGGCGATGAGGAGAAGCATCCGCTGTGGCGCGGCTGGGTCGTGCGCATGACGCCGGAAGGAAAGCTGGAGCCGTGGTGCGCGGGTTTCCGTTCGCCATGTGGCATCGGGCAGGATGCGGACGGGGAAATCTTCGTCACGGATCAGCAGGGCAACTGGATGCCGACCACGCCGCTGTTTCACATTCGCAAAGGCGCTTACTTCTCGCATGCGGACTCAATTCCTGATGCCATGCGGCCGGAGTCTCCGGTGAAGATCGCGGCGAAGCAGCCGGACGGCATCACCGTGGCCGAGGCGATGAAGACGGTGCAGGGCTACTGCCCGCCCGCCGTGTGGCTGCCGTATGTGAAGATGGGTCAGAGCGGCACCGGGATCGTGTGCGACAAGAGCGGCGGGAAGTTCGGCCCGTTTGAGAAGCAGCTTTTCCTCGGCGAGTTCGTGCTCAGCGGCGTGAACCGCGTGTTCTTGGAAAAAGTCGGCGGTGAGTATCAGGGCGCATGTTTTCCCTTTGTGGACGGCCTGCAATGCGCCGCGCTGGCGCTCACGACGCTGCCGGATGGATCGCTCGTCGTGGGCGAGTCGAACCGCGGCTGGAACAGCAAGGGCAACCGGCCCTTCGGCCTGCAAAAGATCGTGTGGACGAAAAAGACGCCGCTCGATGTGCAGAAGATGGAACTCACGAAGTCCGGCTTCCGTTTCACATTCACCCTGCCGGTGGACATGGCCAGCGTGGGCATGCTGACCGGCCAGAGCTACACCTATCCTTTCCAGAACAAGTATGGTGGCGAGGAGCTGGATGTGAAACCGCTGCAAATCAGCAACGCAAAGCTCTCCGGGGACGGCTTGGCTCTCGAAGTGGCCATCGCGAACCTCCGCGAAGGCTATGTGCATGAATTTGAACTGCCGCCGCTTAAAGCCAAGGACGGAACCCCGCTGTGGCACCGCATGGCCTATTACACGGTGAACCGTCTGAAGGAGTGAATCCCAAGACAGTAATACCTGTAGAACACACGGAATGACACGGAAAGGAGCCAAAGGTCAGGAGCCGATCCGGTAAATGTTATACTTGTCGTCATCAAGATTTGTCATTTGCCGCAGATGAACTCAATCTGAGACTTTCCTGAATCTGCGGACAGATTCTCCTGTTCACAAAAGGTGATGACCCGCAGCATAACCCCCGTAGTTTCATAAAAATCGGCTGAAGCGAGGTGTGTGAGGAGCTGGCG
>DAORHS010000248.1:0-6643 GCA_035438165.1 Prosthecobacter sp. | reverse complement strand
GAAGTCATCGAAGAGCCCACCGCTGCGCCAGAGATCATTCCAGCTCCTGAGCCAGAGTCTTCACCACGCCCGGACTCGCCACCCGCAACACCTTCCAGCATGAAGCGCTTCGAGTTCATCGAGGCCGGCTCGAAGAAGTTCTGGGAGAGAGGCCAAAGCGGCTGCGAAATGACCGTCCGCTACGGCCGCGTCGGCACCAACGGCCAGACCCAAACCAAAACCTTCCCCGATGAAGCCCTCACCACACGCGAAGCACAAAAGCTCATCGCCGAGAAGGTGCGGAAGGGCTATGTCGAGGCATCCTGAGCAAGTCGGCGACTGTTTTTGACAAGCAAGCCGCGCATCCCAGATTCACGGATGCTTATCCCCTACTTTTGGGCCGAATCGCGCCTTCAAATCAAGTCTCCGTCCAAACAAGTCACGGTAAAGCGCTGGGGCTGGTCCGACATCAGCCAGGAAGACGCGCAAGCCGTGGCGGACCGTCGGGCTGAAGAGGCCATGAGCCGGATTCTAGACGGTGAAGATGTCCGACGCCGCGAAATCAAAGATGCCTATGGAACGGAAGAAGGAGTCCCCATTCGTGAGGAAGTCGTGTCGCGCCATGGCAATGTCGCCATCACACGCAACAGTTATGGCTCGCTCTGCCTCAACGCACCCAACGTGTTTTTCGCTGACGTGGACGCTCAGTGGCAAGGTGCCTTGAAAATCCGTCCTCTTGGCTGTCTGGTCATCGTTCTAGCCGGCATCACCGCAGGTGTTTGGCAAAAATCATTCCTGCTCGGGGCTGGCATCGTCATTGGCATTCCGTGGTTATGGTCCAGCGCCAATAACTGGATCAATCAAAAGCGCCGACCGCTGGCTGAAGCGAGGGCGAAACAAGAAAACCTGGTTGCGATCCGTGCCTTCGCTGCCACGCATCCGCAGTGGCATCTGCGTGTTTACGAAACACCAGCCGGATACCGGCTTCTGGCCATGCATGATGTGTTTGATCCGCAGAGTGACATCACACGGGATGCTCTCAAAGAGATGAACTCCGACAAGCGCTTCGCGAGCCTGTGCGCTCTTCAGTCATGCTTCCGCGCCCGAGTCAGCCCCAAATACTGGCGCACTGGCTACAAACCCCAAGAGCTGTTGCCCAAGTCCAAATGGCCGTTCCCGCCCGAGCATCTGCCCCGTCGACAGGTGTGGGTGGCGGGCTACGAGGCGATTGCATCCCGCTTCGCATCTTGCCGTTTTGTGGAGCGGCTCGGGAGCAGTGTGGTCCACCCGGATGCCGAAGTAGTCCGCGAGCTTCACGACAGACTTTGCCAGTCAAACTCCTCGCTACCTTTGGCGTGAACACTACTTCCTCCGAAACACCTCGCTCAAAACCACCTCACGAATGATCGAGCGGACGTTGGCGGCCTTCTTGGCAATGGCGTCGAGGGCTGCTTCATCGCTGAAACGCGGCGGGGAGCCAGTGGAATAGGTGAGGAAGTGAGTGGAGAAGCCGCGGGCGAGCTGGTCGGCGCGGCTCGTGTAAATCTGTTTCCAGGTGGAGAGATCGGTGAAGGTGCCGCCATCGGGTGTTGTGCCGGTGGGATCGACCTTTGCGCCGCGGCCGCCTTTGCCATAACCGCTGCGCCAGACGCCAACGGGGTCGTAATTTTCGAGTGCGAAGCCGGGTGGGTCGATGGTCTGATGGCAGGAGGCGCAGGACTCGTTGTTGCGATGCTTGTCGAGCTGGTCGCGGATGCTCGTGGCACCGCGGATGTCCGGCTCGATCGCGGGCACGCCGGGCGGTGGTGGCGGGATGCGGTTGCCGAGGATGCGCTCGTTGATGAAGACACCGCGCACAACGGGGGAGGTACTGGTGCCGTCGGCAGTGACTTTGAGAACGGCTCCCTGCGTCACAAGACCGCCGCGTCTCGATGCGGGATCGAGTTTGATCTTTTGCAGGCCGCTTCCGAATTCGAGGTCTGATGCGACGATCTTTTGGGATGGGGTGGCAGGCGGCTGCTGAACTTTCGGCTTCTTGGAGTTCTTCGGTTTGCTCGCCGGAGTGTCGGGCTGACTGACAGAGGCATAATGCCGCGCGAGGCGGCCGTTCAGAAAGGCGAAGTCGGAATCGACAAGGTTGGAGATGCCGAGGTCTTTTTGCACCAGTTCGGCGAAGTAGGCGCGGGTCTCCTGAAGCATGGACTCCTGCAGCACCTGATCAAAGGCGGGATAAAGGCGCGTGTCGGGCGTGGTGAAGTCGATCTCCTTCAGCTTGAGCCACTGGTCGGTGAAGCTGGTGACGAAGCGCTGCGCCTTCGGATGAGCGAGCATGCGGTCCACCTGCTTGGCGAGCACCTGCGGGTCATGCAGCTTCTTGGCGTTCGCGAGTTCGATGAGCGTGTAGTCGGGCATGGAGACCCAGAGTGCGTAGCTGAGACGCGAGGCGATGGCGTGATCATCGAGCTGTCCGGGAGCCTCGATGAAGGTGAGAAAGCGCGGCGAGCAAAGGATGGCTCGGTAGGCCGCACGAAGCGCCTCCGGCACCGGATCGCCATCGGCGAGCGCCTGGCGGCCGATTTCGCGATAGGGGGAGGTTTGTTCGTCCGTCACCGGTCGGCGGAAGGCGCGGCGGGCGAAGCGGTTGACGAGTTTGTCGAGCGTGGCCGCGTCGGCGGTTTTCAAATCAGCCTCGCCGAAGAGGTTCTTCCGCACCTGGACGCGTTCCGCGTTGGGGTAGTTGCGTTCGACGTCGATGCCGCTGTGGGCGATGCCTTCGAAGCCTTCCTTGGCGAGATCGCGGCCTTTGAAGGACACGTTGCCGCCCTTCGCGCCCGTGGGCGCTTTTCGCAGCGTAGCGTCATTGGGTTTGAGTTCGAGCCGGTGGCCCTTTTGAATCCAGGCTTCGTAAACCAGATCGCGCGGCGTGCCTGTGGCCTCGACGAGGCCGATCATGAAGAGCATCGGCGCATTGGATTCGCACTCGCCGGAGCGCAGCGTGCCCCAGACCGTGCCGTCCGTGCCGGGATTGATGGCCTGAACGTTTCTCAGGGTGATGCGATACCACCCGTCGTCCGGTACCCAGGTGGGCGTGCGGCCAAAGAATTGCAGCGTGATCGGCCAGGAGATGCTCTTGCCGTCACGCAGATCGGGGCCGCGATAGTTGCCGCCACGGTTCTTGGTGAGCATCTCCGGCGTGTGATGTTTCTGGTAGGTTTCATCCCCATCGAGCGCACGCTTGAATGCATCCGAGAGCGCGATGTCCGCGACGTCGAGATAACGTGCCAGAAGATGCTGCGAGAGCTGCTGACCGTCCGCCACGGTTTCGAAGCCATAGGACGCGCGATCCTCCGGCAGCAGAACCTTGAGCGGCATGTCGATGCCGAGCAGGTCGTGCATCGTGTTTTCATACTCCGTGCGCGTGAGCCTGCGGCTTCGCACACGGCCGTTCGCGGCGATGTCGGCGGCATCCGCCTTCACCAGCGGCGCCTTCAGGCCGGCGAGAAACGCATCTGCGTCCGCCTTCGCAGGCTGCGGCTTTTTCTTGGGCGGCATCTCGCCGTCGCGCACGCGCTCGAAGACTTTCCGCCAGCTCTGGAAGGCGTCCGCGTTCGAGAGATCAAACTTCAGGGCATCAAGATCGAGCCCGCCTTTCTTCACATCGGCGTCATGGCACTCGATGCAATGTTGGTCGAGGAAGGCGGGCAGCGGATCGGGCAGCGCGGCCCATGCGTCGCCAATGAGAGCGACACCGGCCGCGAAGAGTGGAAGGAAACGGGCTTTCATGAATGCGATCACTTGCCCTTCGCCTTCGCAGGTTTCTTGCCGACTTCGACGGGTTCAAACTTGGGCAGTGCATCACGCTTTGCGGCCCAGCCGGGATGTTCGCCGGCCTTGATGCTCCAGAGCGTCACGTTGTCGAGTTCGGCAACGCCGCCCTTTGGACCGGCGATGCCGAGGCCGTTGCCGCCGCTGGGAGTCGGCTTCGCGAAGCAGGCGTGTTTGGCGTAGAGTGTCGGACCGTCGGCGAACTGGATGACACACTCCTCGCCCTTCATCTCCGCGAGCACGTGATACCACTTCCCCGGCTCAAACTTGAGCTCCTTCGACTCGGCGACTTTGACCGATTCATGATCCGCCAGCACTTCCGCGCCATCCTTCGTCAGACGGATGCGGCAGACGTGATGACCGAACTCGATGAAGGGCACGATGGCCGTCTCGCTGCCGCCGTCGAAGCGCACGGAGAACTTCGCGATGAACTGCGCCGGTGTCACCGGGCAGGAGACACGCGGCTCGTAGCCAAAGTGGTCCTTCTTCTTCGCCTGATACTCAGGCGTGGACGGCTTGCCGCGCAGCACGCCGTCTTCGATGGCCCACTGCGTGCCCTGCCGCGGTCCCCACTGCTCCTTGTTGATCGCACCGGCCGTGGCGAAGTCATTTTCCAGCACGACCTGATCCGGCTGCGCGAGCAGCGGTTTCAAGTCGGCGGCCGAAGCGGTAGCGGCAACGATAAGGACAAGCAGGGCGATTTTCATGAGGACGAGCTAGAACGAGGGATCACAGGCCAGCTTGCGGAGAAATCATCATCCATGGGCAAGGTGGTCGTCGATCCGTCGTTACCACGGCCATGAACCGCCAACCCCGCCGTCAGTTTCTCAAGACCGCCGCCCTTTCCGCCTTCGCCGGGCCGAACATCCTGCGTGCGCAAAACTCGAAGCAGAAAATCCGTGTCGCCTGCGTCGGCATCGGTCAGATGGGTAATGGCGCGGTCAGCGGCTCGCGCGACGAGGAGATTGTGGCGTTTTGCGATGTGGACTGGCGCGAACTCGGCGGACGCAGCGCGGCCGAGATCGCGAAGAAGCACCCGAAGGTGCCGAAGTTCACCGACTTCCGCGAGATGCTCGACAAGAAGGGCGGCGAGATCGACGCGGTGCTCGTCTCCACGCCGGATCACATCCATTTTCCGGCCGCAATGGCGGCGATGGAGGCGAAGAAGCACCTCTTTGTGCAGAAGCCGCTGGCGCATAACATCTGGCAGGTGCGCACGCTGCAAAAGGCCGCCAAGAAATACGGCGTGCAGACGGTGATGGGCAATCAAGGCCATTGCTGGGAGGGCATCCGATTGGTGAAGGAGTGGTTCGAAGCCGGTGTACTCGGAGAAGTGAAGGACGTGCACTGCTGGACCGACCGGCCCAAGGGAAAAGTCGGTTTCATCAATCCGCCGCCAGCGCAGCCCGCGAAAACGGCTCCCGTACCGGAAGGTCTCTCGTGGGATCTGTGGCAGGGGCCCGTGGCCCCGCGTGACTACAGTCCGGAGTATCTGCCGCAGTTCTGGCGCGGCTGGTGGGACTATGGCTGCGGCGGGCTGGGCGACATCGGCTGCCACTGCCTTGATGCGCCCTTCTGGGCGCTGCAGCTCGGCATGCCGGAGAAAGTCGAAGTCGTGGAGCAGGAGAAGTGGGATCACCGCGCCTACACCGCCCCGGCATCGCACATCATCTTCCACTTTGCCGCACGCGGCGACTTGCCCGCCGTGAAGATTCACTGGTATGAAGGCGGCCTGCTCCCCGAGGTGCTGCCGGGCATGACGAAAGGCCTGCCTGACAACGGCATGATCATGAAGGGCAGCAAGGAGACGCTCTTTTCCGAGGGCATGCGTGTGCAAAGTCCGCAACTCTGGCCGCGCGAACGCATGACGCCGCTCATCGACATCCTGCGCCGCAAGCCGCTGCCGCGCTCGGTCGCCGGCGAGCCGATCGGCGAATTGTTTGCCGCTATCCGTGGCGACATCCCACATGCAGGCTCCCATTTTGATTACGCCTGCCCGCTGACCGAACTTGTGAACACCGGCGTGCTCGCCATCCGCTCCGGCAAGACCATCGAATGGGACACCGCGAACATGAAGGTCAAAGGCGCGCCCGAATTCGATGCGTGGATCAAGGAACCCGTGCGTGAAGGCTGGAGCCACGGTGAAGATTTGTGGAAAGCGTGAGCCGGGAGGCGCAGTTTGGTTTCGACCATGCTTTGCCGCGCCTCCGCCATCGTTCTGCTTCTCGTCACCACCGCTTTCAGCCAGGAAATCCGGCGCACGCCACTGACGCTGAAGGACGGCGGCACGCCGGAGAAGCCGGCGGTGTTTGATGGCAAGGGCATGATCATCGATCTCGGCATCGATGTGACGGCGCACGACTGGGAAAAAAGCGGTGATGTGTGGACCTCGCACGGGGCGTTTGCTGATCACCCGCCGGTCGCGGATACGCAGCGTGCCGCGCTGTTCATCGAGGAAGTGCCCGTGCGCATCACGCGTGATCGTGCGTCCGAGCAGAAGAGCGGCGAAAAAGGCAAGGTGATCTACGCGGCTGCGGAGACGCTGAAGCCGGGCGAGATGGGATTCAAAGACGACGGCTCCATCTACTTCCGCTGGCCGGCTGGCAAAACACCCGGCGCGGCGAAGATCTTCCTGCCGCCTGCCGGACTGGCGAGCTGCGTCAACATTGCCTGCTCCTACCTCACCGTGCGCAACATCACCGCCCTGCATGCGGCGAATGACGGCTTCAACATCCACGGCGCACGCCTGGGCATCCGCCTGGAGAACGTGAAGGCTTTTTCAAACGGCGACGACCGGAAACTCGGGAGGCACGCATTGCATGAGGAACAACTCGCTGCC
>DAORHS010000247.1:0-6676 GCA_035438165.1 Prosthecobacter sp. | reverse complement strand
GTGAGAAGCTCGTGGTGCTGCCAGGAGCCACCGGTTCGCTGCTCCAGGCACACGAGCAACTTCAACGCGTGCCGCTGCTCTCCGCCAGCAAAGCTGCTGCGAAGATGAATGTCTCTCTGCCGACCGCCACCAAGGCGCTGCAACGCCTCCAGACCCTCGGCATCGTTCGCGAGATCACCGGCGGCAAGTACGGCCGCCTGTATGCCCACGACGCCTATCTCTCGATCCTCAGCGAGGGCACGGAGCCGCTGCGAGGGTAGCTTCGATTGGCAATCGAAGCCTTCTGGGCACTCGGATTCGAGTGCCACTCGAATCTACAGCCAAGACTCACCCCACCGTACAGATCTGCACGCCCTGCTTGAGCGAGGCGAGCTTGTCGGGGCGTTTGGGGATGAACTCTTGGCCCAGATATCCGGTGTAACCGGTTTCCTGGATGGCTTTGATGATGGCGGGGTAATGCAGCTCCTGCGTTTCGTCGATCTCGGCACGTCCGGGGACGCCGCCGGTGTGGTAGTGGGCGAAGGATTCGTGATCGCGGCGGATGGTGGCGATGACATCGCCTTCCATGATCTGCATGTGGTAGATGTCGTAGAGCAGCTTGAAGTGCGGTGAGCCGAGCTTTTTACACAGCGCGACGCCCCAGGCGCTGTGATCGCACATGTAGTCGGGGTGGTTCACCTTGCTGTTGAGCAGTTCCATCACGAGCGTGACGCCGAGCTTTTCGCAGAGCGGCAGCAGGCGTTGGAGGCCTTTGGCGCAGTTTTCGAGGCCCTGTTCGTCGCTCATGCCTTCGCGATTGCCGCTGAAGCAGATGACTTGTTTGAATCCGGCCTCAGCGGACTCCTTCAACAGCGGTTCATAGGCCTGCACGAGCAGATCGTGATGCTCGATGCGGTTCCAACCCTTCGGAATCGGCCCGATCTTCACGCCTCCGGGGCCTTCAATGGTGGGATAGCTGACCATGGCGCAGTGCAGGCCGTGCTTTTTCACCGTGGCGAAATCTTTCGGATCAAGAAGCTCGACCGACTCCAGGCCGATCTCCTTCGCTGCGAGGCAGAAGTCCTCCAGCGGGATGTCCTTGTAGCACCACTTGCACGCCGAGTGCCGCACCTTGCCGCCTGCGGCCTTGTCAGCGGACTCAATCTGCGTTTGCAGCATCGCCGCTATGGCGCTGACGCTGGCGAGGGTTCCGAACTGGCGGCGGGAGAGATTGGAAGGAGTCATTCTCGGAGCCTACACGGATGGCGTGTGGGATTCCAAGCAGAGAATGCGGAGAGCAGGGATCAGGTCTTGAGGGATCGATGATTACCATTCACGTTTATGGATCCGTTGACCGGATTGCGTCCATCACAACCGTGACTGTGAAGATTCAGGTTTGCTTGCCACACGAAAGCCTTCATTTTGCCACATGCATTTCACCCGCCTAAAACTCAAGAACTGGCGCAACTTTACCCGTGTTGATTTGGAGCTGCGGCAGCGGCTCTTCATCACCGGTCCGAATGCGAGCGGGAAATCCAACTTTCTCGATGCCTTTCGGTTTCTGAGAGACATCGCAAAGAGCGGTGGTGGGCTCCAACAGGCCGTGGAGGAAAGAGGTGGTCTCACCAAACTTCGCTGCCTTGCCGCTCGCCGAGATCCGAATGTCGATATTGAGGTCGAACTCGGCGAGGGGCATGGTGATGAGGTGACCACTTGGCGGTACGGGATCGGCCTCAAACAGGAAACCCGTGGCTTGCGAAGGGTACTCCTTACTCACGAAAAGGTTTGGAAAAATGATATTTTAATCCTCAACCGGCCGGACAAGGACGATCGTAGCGACGACTTGCGGCTGACAGAAACTCATCTGGAACAAATCACCGCCAACAGGGACTTCCGCCCTCTGGCAGAGGTTTTCCAGAAGGTTCTGTATTTGCACCTTGTGCCGCAGTTATTGAAGTTTCCCCATCTTGCAAATCGCGACGCGGCTGGAGAAGACCCGTTCGGCATCAAATTCCTGGACCGTATGATGGAGACACCAGAGAAGACACGGCGATCTCGGTTGAGAAAGATAGAAAAGGCTTTGCAAATCGCTGTTCCAGAACTCCAGGAGCTTCGAGATGTACGGGACGAGAAGGGCATTCCCCACCTTGAAGCGGTTTATCAACACTGGCGACCCAACGCTGGCCGGCAGCGGGAGGACCAGTTTTCGGATGGAACTTTGCGGCTCATCGGCCTGCTATGGACACTGCTGGATGGAGACAGCCTGCTACTACTTGAAGAACCTGAGCTGTCGTTGCATACCTCAATTGTTTCTAAACTGCCCGAGTTGATCTGGCGCTTGCAGAGAACCAGGAAACGTCAGGTCATCGTCTCATCCCACAGTGCGGAACTGTTCAGCGACAAGGGTATCGCTGCGGAAGAGGTGGCACTCCTCAAACCCCATGGCAGCGAAGGCACCGAAGTGGAATTGGCATCCGGCATGGAGAACATTCGCCTGCTTTTGGATGGTGGCATGACCATGGCTGACGCGGTTCTGCCTTTGACTGCACCGGCCACTGTTTCCCAACTCGCTCTGTTCGATTGAAACCACCGATCCCCATCTACCTCGCTGTAGAGGACGATTTGAGTGAGTGGGTGCTGCGCCGCCTGCTCTTCGAGCGCCCTGTGGAATATTTCGTGAGTGCCGTTTTCAAAAAGGGAGGCTTCGGCTATCTCAAGAAGCAAGCTCCAGCGTTCAACAACATGGCGAAAGCCTGTCCAGTGCTGTTACTGACCGATCTCGATCAGCGTCCGTGCGCTCCTGAACTGCTACAAGAATGGCTGGCACAACCAAAGCATTCGGATTTTCTTTTGCGTGTCGCAGTGCGTGAAATTGAGGCTTGGCTACTCGCGTCCGATGATGCCCTGAGAAAGTTTATCGGCACACGCCGCAGGTACAACATTGATGACCCTGAATCTCTTTTTGATCCGAAGGCGGAGTTGCTGAAGCTTGCAATAACCAGTCCCCGTCGAGATATAAGGGAAGCCCTCGTGAGGCGTGATCAGTACGGCAATCTACGACAAGGTCCGGCTTATAATTCGACACTGGCTGAATTCGTTCATCGTGAGTGGATGCCAGACACCGCCGCGATAAAGTGCTCCAGTCTTAGTCGTACGATCAGGGCTTTGTCCTCGCTGGAGTCAAGCTGGAAGAATCGAGGCACTTGAATCAAACTAGAAGTTTTTGAAAATGGTAATCCTGCAGAAGGAGTCGCCGTAACCGACTAATTATTTACTACAGCCGCACCGGCACACCGCGCGCGCCCAGATACTTCTTCACATCACCCACAGTGAACTCACCGAAGTGGAAGATGCTGGCGGCGAGGACGGCGTCGGCTTTGCCGTCGCGGAGGACATCGACCATGTGGTCGAGGTTGCCGGCACCGCCGCTGGCGATGACGGGGATGGTGACGGCTTCGCTCACGGCACGGGTCAGAGCGATGTCGTAACCGGCCTTGGTGCCGTCGGAGTCCATGCTGGTGAGCAGGATTTCGCCAGCACCGCGTTTGCAGACCTCCGCGGCCCATGCGACGGCGTCGAGATCGGTGGCGTTGCGGCCGCCATGTGTGAAGACGGTCCAGGAGCCGCGGTCGTTGCGTTTGGCGTCGATGGCGACGACGATGCACTGGCTGCCGAAGCGGTCGGCGGCCTCGTCGATGACATCCGGAGTTTTGACGGCGGCGGTGTTGATGCCGACCTTGTCCGCGCCGGCCATGAGCATCTCGCGCATGTCAGCGACGGTGCGGATGCCGCCACCGACGGTCAGCGGCATGAAACAACTCGCGGCGGTGCGTGCAACGACATCGACCATCGTTTTGCGCTCCTCATGACTCGCGGTGATGTCGAGGAAGACGAGTTCATCGGCTCCCTGCGCGTTGTAAACCATCGCGCACTCCACCGGATCGCCCGCGTCGCGAAGCTGAAGGAACTTCGTGCCTTTGACGACACGGCCTTCCTTCACGTCGAGACAGGGGATGATGCGTTTGGTGAGCATGAGCGGGAACAGTCAAGGAGTGGTCAAGAGGTCAACGAATCGTCAAGGGGTGCCTGCTTGACCACCTTGACGACGACTTGACCATTGCTTGACGCTTTGAGCCTCAGCCCAAAGCCGTCTTCACCATCGTTTCGAGCTTCACGATGTCCTTGGCGAAGTTGCGGATTCCTTCGGCGGTTTTGTCCACGGCCATGGCGTCTTCGTTGAACAACCAGCGGAAGGTTTTCTCGTCGCTGCCGATGCGTTCGATCTTGAGGGACTTGGCGTTGGCGGCGTTGAGCTTCGGCGTGATCGGGTCTTCGCTCGCGGCGAGTTCGCCGAGCAGGCCGGGGCTGATGGTGAGCAGGTCACAGCCGGTGAGTTCGGTGATCTCGCCCTTGTTGCGGAAGCTGGCGCCCATGACCTCGGTCGTGTAGCCGAAGTGCTTGTAGTAGTTGTAGATCTGCGTGACGGAGAGCACGCCGGGATCTTCGGTGGCGGCGTAATCCTTGCCGGTGCTCTTCTTGTGCCAGTCGAGGATGCGGCCCACGAACGGCGAGATGAGCTTGATGCCGCCCTCGGCGCAAACGACGGCCTGAGCGAGGCTGAACAGCAGCGTGAGATTACAGTTGATGCCTTCCTTTTGCAGCACTTCAGCGGCTTTGATGCCTTCCCAGGTGGAGTCGATCTTGATCAGGATGCGCTCGCGGCCAATGCCAGCCTTCTCATACATGCCGATCAAGTGACGGGCCTTGTCGATGTTCGCCTGCGTGTCAAAGGACAAGCGGGCATCGACTTCGGTCGAAACACGACCGGGGACGATCTTGAGGATTTCGAGGCCGAAGGCCACCACGAGTTTGTCCATCACTGCGTCCACGCCGCCGGATTTGCCATCGGCGACGGCCTGATCGACCAGTGATTTGTACTCCGCCTTCTGCGAAGCGGCGAGGATG
Organism: Prosthecobacter sp.; assembly: GCA_035438165.1. Classification (GTDB taxonomy): domain Bacteria; phylum Verrucomicrobiota; class Verrucomicrobiia; order Verrucomicrobiales; family Verrucomicrobiaceae; genus Prosthecobacter. The sequence continues at coordinate 1,732 of DAORHS010000247.1, read as the reverse complement.
AGGGAGGGGTTGGTCGTGGCGTCCTGGGGCTTGTAGGCCTTCATGGCTTCAAAGTCGCCGGTGTCGGCGACCACGACGGTGTGCTGCTTGAGCTGGTCGAGCTGGGTCATAATCTGGGGTGTTTTGGGGGCCGCGAGAATACGGGCAAAGGGGGGATGCGCAATGACGAATCCGGGTTGGCAGGGCCAGGCTGTCCATGGGTCGCGGGATGGGCGTTTTCCCCTCACCCCAGCCCTCTCCCCGAAGGTCATCCCGGAGCTAAGTACATCTGGGGCGAGGAGAGGGGGATGGCTTTTCAAGCCCGTTGAAATTTGGTCGGAGTCACAATGCAAAGCCCCTCTCCCCGCCGCTGATGATTCCTCTGCCACCGTTTGCTTCGGGGAGAGGTCGGGTGAGGGGTGGATTTTGCCGTCTGGCAGCAGAATGATGACGGATAGATTGGCAGCCTGTGCCACGCCTCAATCCATCGCCAGAAACCTCACGCAGATGCTGCCGGGAACGTTCACCTTGGTGCCGGTGAAGGTGAGCTTGCCGCTGTCTTGATCGACCTTGAAAAGGGCCGCCGTGCCGCTGTTTTGATGCGCGGCGATGAGCCATTTTCCGGTGGGGTCGAGGCAGATGTTGCGGGGGATTTCGCCTTCGACGGAGACGTTTTGCAGCAGCGTGAGTTTGCCGGTGGCTGGATCGCAGGCGAAGACGGCGATGGTGTCGTGCGTGCGGTTGGAAACATAAACAACGCGGCCGTTCGGATGCGCGAGCGTCTCAGCGGTGCTAAGGCCGGTCTTGCCACGGTCGGCCTCAGGCAGGGTGGAGACGGTTTCGATCTCGGTGAGAGTGCCTTTTTCGGCGTCGTAGCCGAAGACAGTCTCGGTCATGGCCATCTCGTTGTTCACGAAGACGTATTTGCCGCTGGGATGAAACGCGAGATGACGCGGGCCGCCGCCAGCGGGCGTTTTGGCAAAGGCAGGCTCGTTCGGCGTCAGCTTGCCGGTGGTGGGATCGACTTTGTAGATGAGAACTTTGTCCAAACCGAGGTCGCAGGCGAAGGCGAAGCGGTTGTCGGGGCTGAAGTTCACGGAATGGGCGTGCGGGCCGGTCTGGCGCTTCGGATCGACGCTGGAGCCTTCATGCTGGATGAAACTGGCCGCTTCGGTGACTGAGCCGTCGTCTTTGATCGCGTAAGAGGCCACGCTGCCGCTGCCGTAGTTCGCGAGGGCGGCCATCTTGCCGGTTTTATCGACATTCACATGGCAGGGGCCGCTGCCGACGGCGCTGGCCTGGTTGATCGGCGTGAGCTTGCCGGATTTGAGGTCGATGCCGAAGGAGCTGATGCCGCCGCCTTTTTTGCCATCGGGGGTGGTGACGTCGCCAATCGCGTAGAGATACTTTTTCGAGGGATGGATCGCGAGGAAGCCCGGATTGCCGGCCTCGACGGCGAGTTCGGGCTGGGTCAGCTCGCCGGAGGCGGAGTTGAAACGGGCGACGTAAATGCCCTTGCTGCCGTTTTTGGCGTTCGTGTTCGTGCCGAAATAGACGAGAAAATTTTCCCCGGCGATGGCGGTGGTGGTGAGGGCGGCGAAGACAAAGGCGAGAGAGCGGTTCATGGTGCGTGGATGCTGACGGCGGGCGCCATCCGGGTCAAGCCTGCTCTGTCGATGACGGGACGAATGGATCCCATGAGGGAGATTTGTCCGCTTGCTCCTCCCCAAGGCCGGCGCATCTTCCGGCCATG
>DAORHS010000246.1:0-6682 GCA_035438165.1 Prosthecobacter sp. | reverse complement strand
CCGGAAATCGGGAGGTGGGACTCGCTAGGGTCCCGCCTTTTTCGCGGCCGGGTCCGGAGGACTGCCATCTGTGGGGCCCGAAACCCGCCTTTCCTTCACGCTTCGCAAACTAGGGTTGAGGCATTTTAAAAGAAAAACGCCGGTCGAGTGAAACACCCGTCCGGAAACCGGGACTGGATGGGCGCCGCAAGTTCCGGCTGGCCGTACAACGCGGCTTTTCGGCAGCCATCACTCTTAACCAACACCCACAATCGAAAGAACATGAAATCCAAAATCAATGCCACCAAGGCCCTTAGCGGGCTTGTCACGGGACTGCTGTTGTTCATCTCAATGGCTTCCCAGTCTCACGCCGCCCTGGTGGTCACCACCACAGGCACTCCGGATGCCGGGGAGTCAACCTGGACCTTCTCTGGCAGTTACACCGTTGCAAATGGGGGGCTCGTGAGCGCGGGCAACACTTCGGGATCGGTGGTCACTGGATGGAACGGCGTCGGCGATTATTTCAGAAGCTACCCGCTTGCGGGATCCGTTCCCAGCGGGCGCCTCTTTTTCAATGAGCTCGGAAACGTGCAACTGACAGGCTCTGAGAGTGGCTCGCTCTCCATCGATTCCATCTTCGCCTATCATGGAGGCGGCAACCTCGACTCTTGGGGTTTTGCATCCAGTTTTGATCATACCTATGTGACTGGTGAAACGCTCACCTTCAGCGGCACTGCCGTTCTGCCAGTGGACATCCTCGCGTTCGGCGGAGACTACCATTACTACCCACCTGTCAGCTTTACGGTGACTCAAAGCGGCGCAACGCTGATGTTCAATCCGGCAGCCGTCCCCGAGCCCTCCCGCGCCGTGCTGCTGCTGGGCGGTCTGGTCGGAGTGATGTTCCGCCGCCGTCGGCGCAACTAGTTCATCACGGCATAAACAGGAACTCGTTGCTGTTGAACAACGCGCGGCAGAGTGCGCTGAGTCCGTGTTTGCTAACAGCTGGCTCAGTATCGTGCAATTCAGCGGAGGTCGGAGCACGATTCAGTGCGAGTTGGTAAGCGCGGGTGATTTGTGCGGCGATGTCACCACCCGCTTCTTTTTGCACGCGTGCGGCGAAGGCGTTCGCTGTGTCGAGCGTGAAGCGGCTGTTGAAGAGATTCAGCGCCTGGATCGGTGTGGTGCTGGCGCGGCGGATGGCGGTGCTTTGACCGGCGTCGGGACAATCAAAAGCGCCGAAGACGGTCTCGGGCTCGCGGCGCACCTTGTGCGCGTAGATCATGCGGCGCTGGTTGTCCGGCGTGAAGGTCTCGACGGGATCGAAGCCGCTGAGGCCACCGCGTTTGTCGAACAAGTTGTAGCCGCGGCCGTACATCTTGAGATTGAGCTGGCCGCTGACGGCGAGCATGGAGTCGCGGATGGACTCGGCTTCGAGTCGGCGGGAAGGGAAGCGCCAGAGGTAGCGGACATCGGAATCGATTTGAACAGGAGATAACGAAGATAACGGAGAATCAGGCCTCTGATCTTTGTTTGCTTCGTTATCTCCTGTTGAAGAACTCTGGCGACAGGTCTTCGAGAGCAAGATCAAGCGGTGCAGGTGCTTCACGCTCCAGCCGCTGCGGATGAACTCGGCGGCGAGCCAGTCGAGCAACTCGGGATGGGTGGGCTTCATGCCCATGCGGCCGAAGTCGCTCGGTGTTTCGACCAATCCGGTACCAAAGTGGCCCTGCCAGATGCGGTTGACCATCACGCGGGCAGTGAGCGGATTCTGCGGACTGGCGATCCAGTCGGCGAGCACGCGACGGCGTTCCTGTTCGGCGGATTCCTTCGCCAGTTTCACGTCTCCCAGCGCCGCGAGCACGGCGGGCACCACCGGTTCCTTCGGCTGCTCGGGATCACCGCGATTGAGCAGATGAATGTCGTCCGGCGTGCGGAAGGTGCCGGCGAAGACTTTTTGCTCGGCGTCGATGCGTTGCAGTCGTTCGTCGAGAGGACGTTTCTGATCGATCAATCGCATCGCCTCGGCGATTTCGTCCTGGCGCAGACCCTTGGTGGAGAAGGCAGGCTGGGTGCGGTCGCGTGTGTCGTATTTCTGGCGGTCGTCGGAATCAGCGACGACCTTCCACATGCCGGAATCGTCGGCGGTCTCGATCACGTAGCTCGTGGCGAGCCGGTCTTTGAATTTTCCCTGGCGGTCGCGGCCCCAGACGACGCGGTCGATCTCGTGCGGCTGCGCGAATTCGACCATCACCCAGCCTTTGCCGACCTCGTTCGACATCCAACTGCGCGAGTTGCCGTAGTTGCCGTCGTTGACGAAGCGCTGTTCATGCCGGTCGGCGGTCACTTTTTCGCCCGAGACGGTGACTTCGGCTTCGCGGGCGATGTTGTCGCCTGACGTCGTGAAAACCTCGAGTTCGTCGATGCAGGGTTCGAGGTTGTTCGTGTCGCGGATGGTGAGGCGAACGCGCTTCGCCTTCACGGGCATGAAACGGTCGCGATTTTCACGCGGATCGACCATGGGGCGCTTCACGCCGGATTTGGCGAGCGGCACAAAGCGCGAGAGCTGCTTGTCGAGGATGGCGATCTGCGACTTGAGCTGTTTCATGTCTTCACGCGCCGCGAGAGCCTCCGGCGTGCGCAGTTCGCGCTCGCCGTATTCGACACCGGCCACAAAGGCCTGCATGGCGTAGTAATCTTTGGCCGAGATGGGGTCGAATTTGTGATCGTGACAGCGCGCGCAGCCGATGCTGAGCCCGAGAAAGGTCTGACCGATGTTCACGACGATCTCGTCGATGGAATCCTGCCGCGCGAGCCGCTTTGAAGGCTCATCCTTGCCGATCTGGCCCGGTAACAGCACCGACGCGGTGACGAGAAAGCCGGTGGCCGCATCCTCGCCCATCGCATCGCCGACGATCTGTTCTTTGATGAAGCGATCGTAGGGCGTGTCGTTGTTGAAGGCGCGGATGACGTAGTCGCGATACGGCCACGCGTTCGGACGCTCCGTGTTCACTTCAAAGCCATGCGTGTCGGCGAAGCGCACGACATCCAGCCAGTGCTGTGCCCAGTGTTCACCGTAGCGCGGAGATGCGAGCAAACGTTCGACGACTGCGGCGTGATCTTTGTCATTCACAAACGCGGCCACTTCCTCCGGCGTTGGCGGCAGGCCGGTGAGATCGAAGGTGACGCGGCGCAGCCATGAGACTGGATCGGCAGGCGGTGAACGGTGCAGGCCTTTCTCGGCGAGTTTGGCGTCGATGAAGGTGTCGATCGATTGAGTTTCAAGTTTAAGGTTTAAAGTTTCAAGTTGTCCAGAGGCGGTGGGCGTCGCTGAACTTGAAACCTGAAACTTGGAACCTGAAACTTGCAGCGGTTTGAAACTCCAATGGTCCGTCCGGTCTTCGATCTTCGCGAGATCCACACCATCAGGCCACACGGCTCCTTCGTGGATCCAAGTCGTGAGTGTTGTGATCTCGGCTGACGAGAGCCTGCCCTTGGGCGGCATGAGTTCGTCCTCGTCCTCGGTGGTGATGAAGTGGATGAGCGGGCTTTCCTTGGCCTTTCCTGCGATGATGTCGGGGCTGTGCTTGTCACCGCCTTTGAACGCCTCGGATTTGATGTCGAGGCGCAGGCCGGACTTCTGCTTCTTCTCGCCGTGGCAACTGTAACAGTGCTTTTGGAGGATGGGGCGCACGTCGCGCACGAATTCGACCGGTGCGGCGAGGAGGGGAGTGGCGAGAAGAAAGCAGAGGAACCTCATGAATCGTGATCAGCGGTAAGGATTGCCGGCGGCGTGGAGAGCGCGGATTTCATCTTCGGTCATCGCGCGGCCGAGCAGGAGCAGTTCGTCGATGCGGCCGCTGAGCTTGCGGTCTTTGCGGTCCCAGTTGCCGATTTGCGCCGGGCCGAGCTTGGCGGGATGCGCGATGGCCTGCCGCGTTTCCTTGTCGAAGCGGCCATTGAGGTAAAAGCGCACGCTCCGGCTTGTGGAATCATAAACCGTGGCGAGATGGACCCAGCGACCCTGCTCCGGCAGCACCGGCAGTCGTGAGTCGGGATAGCCGTTCGTTTCGTCCGAACCGGGTGCGAGCGTGTTGCCGAAGAGGGCGAGGCGCATCACCGTGGCGTGCGTGATCATCCAGTGAACCTGGCCGGGATGATTGTTGTCCCAGCCATCCGTGTGCAGCAGCGATTGATACGGCGCGCCGAGCCGGTCGATGCGCACCCAGGCGGCGAGCGTGAGCTGCGGCCATTCACGTCCGCCGCCGACATCGAGTTTCAAATGATCGCCGACATTGACGAACTCCGGCGCATGCGAGCCGGGCCAGCGGCCCTGCACGCGGCGGTAAACGCCGGGCATATCATCCGCCGACTCGAAATCGAGAAGCGCGATGAGTGCTGGATCGCTTTTTAATTTCGCCAGCGCTGCATCTGAACGCGCACGTTGTCCGGCGGCCAGGCCGGCGGTGAGCGCGGGCAGTTCATCCGGCTGGATGAAGGCGGAGGAGCGCAACTCGCGCGAGGTGCTGGCCCCTGCGTCGAACATCACGGCATCGCCGCCGCGCAGGTTTTGTCTTCCCTGCGCACCGGAGGCCTTCGTGATAACCTCTCCCTGAAACACATGCACTTCGGCGGCTCCGGTGGACGGCACGTCCACGCCGAAACGTGTGCCGAGGTCAATTGCATCGCCGGAGGGCGTGACAACGGTGAATCCCTTCGCCGCAGGCGGCACGTCGGCGGCGAGACGGCCGCGTTTCATGTGCAATCGCTGTGCGGACTCAAAGTAAAACTCCGCCGGCGCCTCGATGACGATGCGTGCGCCACGCGCGGTGACGAGCGACACGGAACCGGCTATAATCTCGTGCGGTTCGCCGCGCAGCGCCGATCCGTCGGTCATCTCGACGACACCGGCGGCTTTTTCGACGGTGGCGAAGGCACGTTGAGAGTTCTGCCATGACCAGATTCCCACCGAGAGAGCCACACAGGCCGCTGCGGCGGTGATCCAGCGTGGTGATGCCATGCGCCAGACGGTCTTTCGGACCACCGGCGTTTCGCTTTGATCCAAGGCCCAGCCGGCGGCCGTCGCCGCGAGCGCGGAGTCCACATTCAGCACGTCCGCAAACACGCGCCGTGCCTCCGCATCAGACAACAGCCGTGCGTTGAGCTGCTGCATGTCGGATGCGGAGATCGAACCGTCGAGATAGGTGTCGATGAGCGTATGAAGTTTCGTTTTCATGACGCCACCTCCTCGGACATAGCACGGCGAATGCACTCCAGCAGCATGCGCCGCATGCGGTGCAGCCATTGATAAAATCCCGTTACACTTCGCCCGCTGCTTTGCGCGACCTCCTGAATGCGCGACTCGGGCTGGTAGGCCTGCATGAGCAGATCGCGCTGAGCGCCGGGCACCTTCTTCATGCAATGCTCCAGCGCCTCGCGCTGGCGTTCCAGGCGTGGCTCCTCGGCGGTGGTTTCCTCGGCGATCTTGGTGACGATTTCCTCATCGAGCACCAATCGGTCGCGTCCACGATCCCGCAGCCAGGCCAGCACCTCAAAACGCGCCACGCCAAAGGCCCAGGCTTTGAAATCCGCGCCATCACGAAATGAATCAAACTTCTCCCACAGCACCACGCTGATCTCCTGCATCACATCATCCGCGTCTGCCCTGAAAGGCACCAAACGCCGCACATGGGCACGGATGGCCGGCTCGTGCGCGGTGAAGCTGCGCAGGAAGCGGTGATGGCGTTCGGTTTCTGTGGGGGACATGGGCGGTCATGTCTTTATCTCCCGAAATGACGCCGATTTAACAAAAGTTTCTCACATTCAACAGTTGCTGCAGGCGGGCGAGCCTCACGCCAGCAGCGCCTTGAGCACCTTGCCCTCGTTCGTCGGGCCGATGAGGCGGTTGTCGAGGCCCTGATACGTGAAGTGGAAGCGATACGGATCGAGTCCGAGCTGATGCAGAATCGTCGCCTGCAGGTCGCGGATGCCGACGGGGTTTTCGACCGGGTAGTAGCCGAACTCGTCCGTCTGGCCGTGCGCGACGCCACCTTTGATGCCGCCGCCCGCCATCCACATCGTATAGGCAAAGGGATGGTGGTCGCGGCCGACGAAGCCCTTTTTGAACTCGGTGCGCACGTTGTTCTGCATCATCGGCGTGCGGCCGAATTCTCCGCCCCAGACGATGAGCGTGTCATCGAGCAGGCCGCGCTGCTCCAGATCGAGAATGAGGCCGCTGATGGCGCGGTCGATCTGCTGGCACTTGATCGGCAGTGTCTCGTCGATGCTCTCGCCGGGCGAGGAGCCGTGATGATCCCAGCCCCAGTCGTAGAGTTGCACAAAACGCACGCCGTTCTCGATGAGACGACGTGCGAGCAGGCAATTGTTCGCGAAGGTCGGATCATCGCCCTTGTAGAGCACGCGTGGATCTTCGACGCCTTTTTCAGCAGGCGAGACGTAGCCGGGCTTCGCGCCGTAGAGCTTGAGCACGTGTTCGGGCTCTTTCGAGATGTCCATCACCTCGGGCACGCTCATCTGCATCCGATAGGCCAGTTCATATTGAGCGATGCGCGTCAGCGTCTCCGCATCGCCGCTGCGTTGATGCTCCGCTTCGTTCATCTTCGCCACCGCATCGAGCATGCGGCGGCGCATGGTGCGATCCATGCCTTTCGGGTCGCTCAGATACAAAACGGGATCACCTGAGGTG
>DAORHS010000245.1:0-6715 GCA_035438165.1 Prosthecobacter sp. | reverse complement strand
ATAGTGTTAGAAGGTCAAGGGTTGAGAATTGAGAAGATAAAAACGTGATGTTACGCAACCGGAGCGGCCTGAACCACCTCGCCGGCCACCCAGTTCGGAATCGCGGCGTAGAACTCCTCTTCGCCGACGTGAGCGTCCTTGAGATGCTGGTAGGGCATCTTGCGGAACAACGACATGACGATCTCCTGTAGATCGGTCATCCCGACCTGGAGACGGTTTCGCAGGAAGTAGAAGAACATGAAGGCCGGAACGGCGATGAACAAACCCGAGGCCGTGGCGATGAGCACCTCACCGATGGCACCGGAAAGCTTCGCAGGATCGCCCGCACCGCTCGTCTTCAGGGTGGAGAACGCACGCATCATCCCGGTCACCGTGCCGGTCAGACCGATCATCGGCGTGCACACCCCGATCACAGACAGGTAGTTGATGCGTGTCTGAATGGCCGAGTTCGCCTTGTTGAGTTCAGTGAACAACGCCGCCTCGGTGGCCTCATGTCCGTCCCCCAGGAAGCTGAGTGCGACGCGCGTGATGTTGCCAAAGGCGGACGGGCTGCTTTTGCAGAACTGGTAGGCTCCCACGTAGTCTCCCGCACGGAACAAATCCTGCACCTGCGCCACCTGGGCCGCCGGAGCCAGTCTCTTGACACCGGTGCGCATCCAGAGATCAACCGTCAGCCATACCAGCGCGATGGAGCAGGCGGTAATCGGATACATCACCCAGCCGCCTTCGATGAAGCGATCGATCATGGATTCGGTATGCACCTCTTCCACTCCCCCTTCCGCGGGAGCCGGTTCCTGGGCATAGACATTGAGCGAAGTAAGAACGCCGAACGCCAGCAGGACGCAAAGGAACGCGCGGGCGGGGCCGTTGGGGATGTATCGAGTCATGGTGGTGGCAGTGTTGGTTTGCATGGGTGGGAGGAGATCAGGCTTTGGGTTTGGAATCGGTGGTCGGAGCGGGTTCGCCTTCCTTGGGCTTGGCTTCGTCAGATTTTCCATCTGCTGCGGCGGCAGCCTCATCCTCGGCGACATTTTTCATTCCGGCTATGGCCGCTTTTTCCTTGGTGGCGGTTTCAGCGACGGGGGATCCAGGGTAGGACTCGATGATGCGTGCGAGAAAGGCGTTGGCGTCCTCATAGCGCTTCATTTTGATCAGCGTCTTGGCCGCATTGATCTCCGCCTCCGGCACACGCTGCATCTGCGTACCATAAAACACCGGGATGCGCAGATAGGCCAGCAACGCCTTTTCCCACTCCTTCTTCCGCGAGTGGACATCCGCGATGATGGCCCACAGTGAGGCGCCGATCGCCGAATCATCCGTCTCCTTCAAAATACCCTGGGCTTCGGCGATGATGGACACATAGTCCGAGGTCGTCTGACGTTCGATGTCGAGCTGGATGATCCGCAGGCGCATTTTCTGTGCATCGGTCAGCTTCAGCGCACGCAGGGCGGGGAGCGCTTTCACCACGTCATCAAACTTGCCGCCCTGGTTCAATGCCTCGATGTAGGCGAAATAGATGTCCACGTACCAGTTGCCTTCGATGCCTTCGAAATTCTCGAAGAAGTCGCGCCCTTTCTTCAGGACCGCAATCGCCTCCTCCGTTTTGCCTTTGGCGAGCAGGTCGGCGGACTCGGTCAGCTCCGCCGGATAGGGCCACTCCAGCGAGTCGATGTTCTTTTTATCCAGGATGCTGGTGGCCTTGTTCTCACCGATCTGAATGGTGCGGACAATCTTCCCATCCTGAATCGAAAACTCCGAGGAGAAGACGCGGTTGCCGTCCTTGAGCACGATGGCCTGCCCATGGGCAGAACCGGCGGCAAAGGCGGCCAAGACGGAGAAAACGAGGGCGAACGTGCGCATGGAAATCGTGAGGTGGTTTCGCATGAAATTACAGGGTGGCGACGAGTTGCTGGGCCTCTTTCATCTCCGGCTGATCCTGAAGATCCTTGCGGGCGACCATTTCTTGGAGCGTCTTTTTGGCCTCCTCACGTTTGCCGAGTACCACGAAGGACTTCGCGCACAGCAGGTAGGCCTTGGCCATCTCGTCCTTCCATTTCTGGTGGGCGATGAACACACGCTGGAAGTAGGCGATGGCCGCCTCGTGCTTGCCCTGGGTGGCCTCGATCTCGCCGAGCATTCGCAGGGCGTTGGCCGTGGCGTGACCGCGCCATTCCTTGGTGTTGGCGATCTGTTCAAACAGCTTCTTCGCCTCGTCATGCTTCTTGAGCTTCGCCAGCGTCTTGGCCTCCCCCTGCGTGGCATCGAGCACACGAGAGCTGCCAGGATAGTTCGTCAACGCATCGCGGAAAAGCTCCAGCGCCTTGTCGAAATCCCCCTTCTCAAAAGCAATCTCGGCCAGCCCTACTGGAGCCCCGTCCGAGTACTCGCTGTCTTTGAAGAGGTCCCGGAGACGGATGTAACAGGCGTTCGCCTTGTCCAGGTCACCCTTTTTACGGGCGCTGTCGCCCACGGTCGCCAGCAGCATCGGGCTCAGATCATCCGGTTTCGCCACCTCGATGATGATGTTGAAAAACTTCTCGGCCTTGTCCGCGATCTTCATCGTCTTGGCCAGCCAGGTTTTCGCAAAGAGGATGCGCATCTGGGCGGTGCCGTTCATCGCGGCCGGCGGCGGTGTCAGCAGCTCTTCGAGCTCTTTTTCCACATCTTCAAAGGTGAGATCAGGCGGCGGCGGAGCAGGTGCTGGCGTCGCGGCTCCGTCGGCGGGTTTCGTTCCATCCGTCGGTGCGGGCGTCTTTGTGGTGGTTGTGGAGGAAACACGGCGGCGCTTGGGGGCGCTGATGCTCACCAACTGCTGGATCAGGCCCTCGACCTGCTGGTTCGCAGCATTGGCAATGCGGGTCTTGATGTGTTCAGAGAGCAGCTTCTTGGCCTCGTCCAGCTTGCCCTCCTTGATTTTGGAGCGGCTGATCCAGAGAATGGCCTTCAGGGAGAGGTCGTCGTTGTCCTTGTGCGTGTTGTAATACTTCTGCCACATCTCGGCGAGCTCCGTCCATTTGTTGCCCCCGACATACAGGTCGGTGACCTGGTCCATGGCGTAATTCAGGACGTCGTCCGTCTTGGCCTTGTCCACGGCGGCGGCGAAATTGATCGTCGCATTCTCATAGTCCGCCTTCTGGTTGTAGATGTCTCCGAGCAGGGCGTGAACCTGGCCGATGTTCTGGTCGTTGGGCGCGTCTTTGACAATGCTCAGCAGCTCCTCCTCGGCGTTCTTCTTGTCGCCGCCCTGGAAATTAATGAAAGCGATGCGGTAGCGCGCATCCACCACGTACTGCCCCTTCGGGTTCTCCTTGATGTAGGTCTTGAGCGCCTTCATCACGCTCTTGTAGTCGTTCTGGTAGAAGTAGCTCAGCGCGATGCGGTAGAGCGCATCATCCTTGTAGGCCTCTTCGTTGGGGAAGTCCTGAATGAGCAGTTCATAGGCGGTGCGCGCCTCGTCAAACCGCTGCATTTCAAACAGCACGCTGCCGCGCAGGAAGCGCAGGCGCGGCTTGTCGGCCTTGGGAAAGCTTTCCGCCTTGGCAAACGCGTCCACCGCCTCCTTGAGCTGCTTGTTTTGATACGCCAGCATGCCGTACATCTCGGACACCTGGCCGATCTGCTCGCTGTCAGGGAAGTTGTCGATGAACTTCTGGCACAGCTCGCGCGCCTCCTTGATGCGCCGCAGCGCGGCGTTCACCATGATCAGTCCAAACATGCACTTGTCCCGCTGGGGGAACTCCTTGAAGTCGTTCACGATGACTTCGAACGCCAGGATCGCCTGCCAGAGGCGCGAGGCGTCCCCCACCGTGCCGTCCTCCTTCGGCGCCCCCATCTCATAATAGCAGCGCCCCAGGCGGTAGTAGAGCGAGGCGTCGTAGTCCGTGCGCTTCTCGATCTCGGCCATGATCTCCTGGTTGGCCTTGAGCTTGGTTTCGAGTTCCTCCTTGCGTGCCGCCTTCGCGGTCTTGAGCTGGGTCTCCAGCTTCGCCACCTGCTCCTTTTGAATCCGGGTGATCTCGCTCTTTTTGCGCACCAGCTGGTAGGCACCCAGCGCATCCTTGAAGGCCTTCTTGTCCATCATCTCATCACCGAGCTTGAGATAGATGTTGTTCATCTGGGCGATGCTGTCCCCGCCGGAGGCAAAATTGCGCACCTTGTCCATCAGCGCGCCCGCTTCATCGAGCTTGCCGCTGGAAACATAGATGTTGGCCGCCAGCATCGCCGCCTGGATGGACTCCGCACTGCGGATGCCGTCCGCCAGAACCGACGTGAGAATCTCCAGCGCCTTGTCCTTCTGGTCCTTCTTGTTGAGCGCGTCGGCGATGATCAGCCCCGCCTCCGCCTTCTTTTCCGGCGAGTTGCGCACCACGTCCGTCAGCACCTCGATCCCCTTGTCCTCCTGCTTGCTGGCGATGTAGGAGCGTCCCAGCGCCATGCGCACATCGGTGATCATCGCCCCTTGCGGAAACTCCTTCACGTAGGCCTCCAGCGACTCGATCGCCTTCGGGTAGTCGTTCAGATTGTAGTGACACGCCCCCTCGATGAACATGATGCTCTCGAAGGGCTTGTTGTTCAGGTTCTTCTTTGCCTGCGCCAGCTTGGACAGCGCCTCCTGGTACTTCGCCTCCGCAAACAGCCCGCTGGCGGCGTTGATCAGCGCCTCCGTCTCCTGCTGGATGTTCAACGCTGCGGGCGCCCCGGGGGCCGCTGGTGCACCCGGCGCGGCGGGCGGTGCCGGCGCCTGGGCGAACACGGGCGTGACAGTGGCAAGGGCCAGAGCGGCGCAAAAAATCGGTCTCATGTGTTGCAGGGTTCGTTCCACGTCTGACCAGCTTACAAAAAAGCGATCACGAGACGCAAGCTTGGAATTGCTCGCGGCATCGCGATGGGGTGCGCAGGATGGCTGGGCTGCTTGGAAGACTGACATTTTTCGGGAAAGGAAATCGAGACTAGCAGGATGGACATTTTTGTCACGGGAGAAAAATCAAAAGGACACATTGCGTCCATCAGCGTCCGTCAAATGGCCGATTGCACCCGCTGCCGCCCCGTCCTTCATTCCTCTTTTAAACACACCATGCCCAGCCCCGTTCTCGAAGTCACCGACCTCACCTTCCGCCGCGGTCGCCCCATTCTCAAAGGCATCACCTGGCGCGTCGATCCCGGCCAGCACTGGTGCATCCTCGGCCCGAACGGCTGCGGCAAGACCTCCCTCATCAATCTCATCACCGGCTACGACAGCGCCACCGGCGGCACCCTGCGCATCGGCGACAGCGTCTTCGGCGACGACGACTGGCGCGAGGTCCGCCGCCGCGTCGGTCTTGTCACAAACACCCTCACCACTTATCTCGAAAGCAGCGAACCCGTGCTCGATGTCATCGCCAGCGGTCGAGAGGCCAAGCTCAACCTCATCGAGGCCCCCTCCCGCACCGTGCTCCGTGAAGCCGCCCGTCTTCTGGATCAAGTGGGCTGCGCCTACCTCCGTCACGCCCTCTGGGGTCCGCTCTCTCAAGGAGAGAAACAGAAAGTGCTCATCTGCCGCGCCCTCATGGCCAAATTTGAGGTCCTCATCCTCGACGAGCCCTGCGCCGGCCTCGACCCCGTCGCCCGCGAGCACTTCCTCCAGTGGATGCAAAGCCTCGCCAGCAAACCGCACTCCCCTTCCCTCGTTTTGGTCACTCACCACGTCGAAGAAATCCTTCCCTGCATCACCCACGTCCTCTTGCTGCGTGACGGCTCCGTCCATGCTGCCGGACCGAAGCAGGAAGTGCTGCACAGCGACCGCCTCAGCCACATTTATGGCTCCCGCGTGAAGTTAAGCCGCCATGGAGATCGTTATTCGCTGCGCCTGGCTTGAACCTACCTTCTCATCGCATGAACAAGCTCATCGCCACACTCGCCCTGCTGCCGGTCTTCGCCTTCGGCACGGAAGTTCTCCTCGAACGTGTCCCCAAAGAAGGCCTGCATCTGCAACTCGACGAGTTTTTGCTCCATCATCTTCGTGCTCATGGCGACAAGTTGCACTCAACCGCTTGGCTGGCAATCTCGAAACCGGCCCCCGCTTCCGCCAGGCGTTCCTTGAGATCGTTGGCGAGGAAGGAGCGCACGCGTCCCGCGTGCTGCCTTCAGCGTCCCCGCTGAAGGTTGTTCCAGAGCTCGATTTGGTCAAAGGGGATCAAAGCTGGACAAGCTTGTTTGGGGACGATTTCCCGCGATGCCGCGGGACGCGCGCTCCAAGTTAATTCAAGCCCGCCTCAGCGAGGCGTTCCTTGAGGTCGCTGGCGAGGAGGGCCTGGGCCATGGGTTCGATGCGGCCTTCGACGAACTGGTCGAGGTTGTAGAGGGTCAGCTCGATGCGGTGGTCGGTGACGCGGTTCTGCGGGTAGTTGTAGGTGCGGATTTTCTCCTCGCGACCGCCGCCGCCGATGAGGCTCTTGCGGTTGGCGGAGTACTTGGCGGCCTCTTCCTGCTGCTTCTTCTCCAGCAGGCGCGAGCGCAGGATGCTGAGGGCTTTTTCCTTGTTCTTGATCTGGCTCCGGCCGTCCTGGCAGCGGACGATGGTGCCGGTGGGGATGTGGAGCACCTGCACGGCGGAGTCGGTGGTGTTGACGCCCTGGCCGCCGGCGCCGGAGGAGCGGCAGACTTCGATGCGGACTTCGTCGGACTTGAGCTCGAAATCGACCTCCTCGGCCTCCGGCAGCACGGCGACGGTGGCGGC
>DAORHS010000244.1:0-6739 GCA_035438165.1 Prosthecobacter sp. | reverse complement strand
CGAGGTGACCACGCCCTGTGGCGCACGACCGGCGGTGAAACGCAGCATCTCGCGTTCGCCCCAGGAATCCACCACGGCGATTTCGCGGCTGCCTTCGAGCGCGGTGAAGAGATACATGCCGGTGGGATCGAACGTGGCGGTGCTGGCGATGCCGGCGTCATTGAAATCAATGCGCGCGGCGGGGTCCTCGCTTTCGGTCGTGAGATCAATGCGCGAGGTGATGCTGCGCACGGCGCTCTCATGCGTGAGCGCTTTGCCGTCACGCAGCATGCCGCGCTTGATGTTGTCTTTTTTGGAGGGAACCCACGCACTGAGGCCGTCCGGACTGAGAACGGCGGGGCCGAGGTAGTTGGGAATGCCGCGTCCGGTGAGGGAGCTGTCCGCCTCGTTGCTGTGTTCAAGGATGATCGTTTTGGCGACGCCCATGCTTGCGGCGTTGATGACGACCACTTCTCCGCCGAATTTCGTCGCACCTTGCTGGGTGATCACGCTGGCTGTTTCTTCTCCAGGAAGCCGTGGCGTGATGAAACGTGAGGCGAAAATCTTCGCGCCGTCGGCGCTGACGGAAAGATGACGCACGTTCTGGCCGACGATGGCGGTGGCGACAATCTGTTTGGGCGAAGCCGGGTTGATCTTCAGCACCTCGCCGCGGTCCTGCAGTGAAACATAGGCGCTGGCACCGGCGGGATCGAACACGATGGCAAAAGGACGTGATCCGCGCGGCAGCGGAACGGTTTGAACGACGACAAGGTTCGTGCCGATGATGGTGATGCTGCCGCTCTCGCTGTTCACCACCCAGGCGCGGCCGTCGGGCGCGATGGCGATGCTGCGGGGGCCTTTGCCGGTGGCAATGATGCCGCTGCGTGCGCGTGTCACGGCGTCGAACACCGTCACATTGTCCTGATCCGGATTCACCACCCAGAGCCGGGGATTGGCACCGCTGCGCACCTGGTAGGCGATGGAACTCGAAACCCTGGGCTGCGCTGCGCCGAGGGGCGCATGCACGGCCTGGCGGAAGCTGGTGCTGATCTCGCGACCGGTGTCGTCACGGGCGGTGAGCGTGACGAGGTAACGTCCGGGTGTGCTGTATGCCTTTGTGATCGTGGGGCTGCTGCTGAACGGTGTGGCAGGCGAGCCGTCGCCGAAGTTCCATTGGTACTGGGTGTTGATCCCGCCGGTGGAAGACGCGGTCAGGGTGATGGCGCTGTTGGTGGGAACAGGCGCATGGCTCAAGGGCGCAAGCGTGAGCGCCGAATAGATCTCCCACGCAAACGTGCTTCTTGCCTCTGGCTTGATGCCGTCATTGACGGTGACAGTGACATTGAAGATGCCCGTTGCAGACGGCGTGCCGGAGATGATTCCGCTGCCGGTGTTGATCACGAGTCCAGGAGGAAGGCCGGTGGCGCTGAAATGAATGGAGGATGGATTGTATCCTGTGGCCTGCATCGCGACCGGAGTGATCGCCTTGCCTGCGGTGCCGATGAGATCGCCGGGATTGCTCAATGCATGGGTGATGGACGGATCGACCTGGATGATGCGCGAAACGGAATAGACGCCGTTCGGCGCGATGGCGTAGAGCATCCAGTAGCCCGGTGTCATCACATTGATGTTGGCATGCGCGCTGACCGCATAAACGCCGGGACT
This sequence comes from Prosthecobacter sp., assembly GCA_035438165.1. Classification (GTDB taxonomy): domain Bacteria; phylum Verrucomicrobiota; class Verrucomicrobiia; order Verrucomicrobiales; family Verrucomicrobiaceae; genus Prosthecobacter. Next base: position 5,095 of record DAORHS010000244.1, on the reverse strand, counting down.
GGTCTGCGTGAAGGGCAGATTGAGAAAACGCAGGTCGCTGGTGACGCTGTGGGTGAGGGAGGTGAGCTTGATGAAGGTGAAGCGCGTCATGCCCGCCGTGGCACGCACGTTGAACGTGAGTCCCGGACCGATGGCGGCAGGTGCTTCGGTGATGATGGGGCGCGTCGCGAGCGTGCCGTCGGCATGGTAAAGCGCCGCAGGCGTGTAGATCTGCGCGTCCTGATGGTCGGCGGAGTTGCCGCTCAAACCGCCGCCGCCAGACCACACGCGGCCATCGGGAAGCAGCACGGCCAGCGAGTGGTAGCTGCGTGGCACCTGCATGTTGGCGGCGTTGCGCCATTGTCCGGTCACGGGGTTCCAGATTTCCGGCGTCATCACGCTTCCTTCGTCGCTGAATTTCACCTGCGAGGTGTTGCCGCCGATCGCCATCACCTCGCCGTTGGGCAGGATGACGCCGTTGGCGAAGGTGCGCTCGTACGTGAGGCTGCCGGTCTGGGTGACGGTGGGGGTGCCGCCATTGATGTCGATGACGTAGGCGAGTTTCGAGGGAGCGTCCGTTCCGTTGGTGCGTCCGGCGGATTGCAGGATCTTGCCCTCGTCGAACATCACCATCGCCCCATCCTTCGGATAGTAGCCTCCGGGAATGGTGGTGCTGGTGCTGAGGAACTGGCCGCTGCCGGTCGCATCCACCCAGTGCATCGTGTGCGTGGGACCCGTGTGGGCGATGCGGCCGTCCGGCGCGACGTGCAAAAACGGATGCCAGATGGATTCCACGCCGCCTTCGCCGTGCGCGAGCGCCCAGTCGATGCCCGTCAGCCGTGTCCATCCGGTGCTCGACTGCCAGCGCTCCGCGGTATCGCTGCCGCCGGAGCCGGAGGCGGTGAAGACGGTGCCGTTGGGCAGTGCCACACTGGTGTTGTACCAGCGCGGGTCCTGCATGTTCGACACAGCGCTCCAGGTGTTGGTGCGCCAGTCGAAGACGCTGCATTCACGGATCGTGTTGTTGCCGCCGTTTACCAGAAGTCGGCCGTCTGGCAGCAGGGACACACCGGCGCAGAACATGTCATGACGCGGATTGTTGATCTCGACGAACTGGCCGGTGCGATAGTCCCAGGTGGCCGCGTAGGTGAAGGTGCCTGCCGGAAAAGTCGTGCGCTGGCTGGAGGCAAAGGTCAGCAGCCGTCCGTCGGGAAGCTGCGCGCAGGTCACCGGAATGTGCGGTGTCCATGGAATGACGGCGCTCCACAATCCAAGCGTCGAATACTGCGACGGCAACGGCGGCAGGGTCTGTGTGACCGTGGGACCTGCGGCGGGAGCGAGCAGCGCGGCTTCGGCGGCGAGCGCATCGCTTTGCTCGTGAGTCAGGACATCCGCGCGTGTGAGAGTTCCGGTGAGAAGAAGGGCGAGCAGGAGGCGTTTCATCGAGCAGTGGTGGCGGACTGAGCCCCGGTGAAGGTTTCGTCAGTCAGTGTTTTGAGAAAGGCCACGAGGTCGGCCTTTTCCTGCGCGTTGAGTTGGATGCCAGCTTCGGGATGCTTGGCGAGATTGGGGTCCAGCGTGGGCGTGCGGCGCACACCGCTGCTGTAGTGCTCCACCACTTCTTCGAGAGTGGCGAAGCGCCCGTCGTGCATGTAGGGCGCGGTGCGTGCGATGTTGCGCAGGCTGGGCGTCTTGAACTTGCCGCGGTCCGCCGCGTCCTTCGTCACCGCCATGCGGCCGATGTCATCCGCGGTGAGTTCGAGGCCGTTGTTGGCAAAGCTCTGGCTCGTGAACAAAGTGCCACCATGGCAGTGGAAGCAGTCCGCTCCACGCAATCCGCGCTTCGGATCAAACTCGGTCACGAAGAGCTGCAGACCGCGCTTTTCACTCTCGTTGAGTTCGGCCACCTTGCGTGCCGCGCGGTCAAAGCGCGACTCCTGCGAGATGAAGGTCAGCAGAAATTGTTCGAGCGCCTTCGCGATGCGTTCCGGCGTGATTTCGCGTGAGCCGAAGGCTTTTGCAAAGCAGGTCTCGCAGTCCTTGTCCGCGCTCAGTTTCGCCACCACGTTCGGCAGCGTCTCGTTCATCTCGTTCTTGTCCTGAATCGGCAGGAGCACCTGCTCGCGCAGCGTGGGGGCGCGTCCGTCCCAGAAGAAGGCCTGATGCCACGCCAGGTTGAAGAGCGGCATGGCGTTGCGTTTGCCCGCCTGCTGCTGCGCCCCCAGGCTGAAGCGGCGCGGATCAGCGAAAGCGTTTTTTTGATCGTGGCACGATGCGCAGGACTGCGTGCCGTTGATCGAAAGACGCGTGTCGTGGAAAAGCTGGCGACCCAGCGCCACACCTTCTTCCGTCAGCGGGTTGTCGGCGGGCAGCTTCACCTGCGGAAAGCGCTGTGTCATCGCCAGCGTCAGCGCATGCGCACCTGCTGGCAGGGGAGCGGGTGTTTCCGCGAAGGCCGGCGTCTGATAAACGTCGTAGCTCAATCCCCGCACGCGGAAGGCCTGCTCGATGTTCGTCTTCAGCCTGGCCGCCAGCGTGTCGCCCTCGCGTGAATGCGTCGAAGTGCCGTCTTTGACGAAGTCGATCCCTTCCAGCACGCGCGGCAGATCAAAGTCCAGCGCCAGCGTCAGCGGGCGTCCGCCACGAAACGCCACCGGCAGTTCCACCGTCATCAACTGCGGCGGATTGGCGATGTGATACGAGAAACCGTCCTCTTTCCCGCCCTTTTGAAAGCGGCCTTCCAGCGCCAGAAAGATGTAGCCGCCCATCCAGCCCCAGTGCAGGCCGTTGACCTGCGGATTCAGCGCATGATCCGGCGCGTACTGGTTCGGGTCCGCCTTGTTCACCTGCTCATTCACGCCGATGCGGAAACGGATGCCGGTGTATTCACCCTCGGGCGTCCCCGTGCCCTTCGCGGTCAGGCGACCGGCGGCGGTACTTAAATAGGCAAACCAGTCCTGCGACTCCAGCCAGGTGCCATCCTTCTTCTTCAAGGCCAGCCCGGAAAGCAGGAAATCCAGGCGGCTGACTCGTGCTGACGCCGGTTTCCCCAGCGGTTCATTCAAGCGCAGCACCCGCCCGTCCGCGACAGGCCGCACTTCCAGCCTCAACTCCTGGGCCACAGATGGCAGCGCGAGCGCCAGCATGCCGCCCCAGACGAGCATTCTCTTCCCCAGCATCGAAGATGCGTTGAAGGAAGAGGCTTTCGTGAATCTGAGGCGCATAACGACAGTGCTTTCTCGTTTGTGCCGAAACTTTCTATAGCAGCCATAGATCAACAAGTCAGGTAATTGTAAATAAGATGTTCGAAGATGATAAACGTCTCAATTTTGACCCAAATGTTCACCAGGGCTCCTTGTGCTGCTGGGAGAAGCCGCCAGCCAAGCCGCCAGCCATCCTCCAGAAAGCCCCTGGCGCGGTAAAACGGCGGCTGTCGTGCGGCCAGATTTTCGAAGGCGGCATCCTCCCCGCGCAGCAATGTCGCGGCCCAGTCCATCTGCACTGGGCCGAGGAACTTCGCCGGGGCACCCTCCGACCCCGCACCCTGCGCTCAGGTGCCGGGTCCGGCGGCTCGAGGCGTTGCCGCAGGATTTCGATCATGTCCGCGTCCAGCGCATACTGGCATTCCGGCAGCCCCAGGTTCAGCGACAGATAGTCCGCGTCCTGCGTGAAGAGAAAGCGCAGGAGTTCATAGCCCTTCGCCGAAACACAGGTCATCGGCCGCAGGAACTCCCACAGCTTCAGCGCCTCTTCCGCACGGCAGCGGGCCGACTACACCGCCAGCCAGCTTGCCGGTGCCCGAGGACAGCAGTTGAGAACTCAGAACGCCCCTGACATGAAGCCCTTGAGACACGCCATGAGTCAGAGCCATGCAGCCATGCGAGCCTGCATCCAAGGTCCACGCCCAGGGAGCGGGAACCAGCCAGCGCGAGAGACAAAAACAGGCAATCTGCCCCCATCCAAGAGCAGCCGGACCGGCGCAGCAGCGGCAGGAGAGGCCGCCAACCAAGCCGCTGCAAAAAGCAACCCTGGTGAGCGGCGCGAAATCGTGCGATACAAACCCCGATAAGGGCGAACCAAAATGAGCGATCGCGAATACGCAAAGAAGGCGAGTGAGGAGAGAGACCTCCTATTGTTCCTTCACGAGCACGAACGCGTTACGGGCGTAAACACGCATATCGTCAGTTCGCGTGAGAGACCCGACTTCGAAGTCGAGCGCGAGTCGAAGATTTTTGGAGTCGAGTTGGTGCAGGTGGTTGAGTCGCCTGAGACGCGTCTCTTTAGCGTCATCATGGACGGTCACGATGAAATGACCGTATCCGACGCATCGGACGCGATACAGAATGCGATATACAAGAAGGAAGAAAAGCGCGTCTCTGAGGGATGGGCGCTACCTGACAATTCGATCCTGATCGTCCAGCTTCGTCAGTGTCCAGGGGAGGATATTTTCCATTACTGGGATGACACGATCTTCGACGAAGTATGCGGCACTGGATTTGCAGAGATATGGCTCTCCGACCACACGCCCGAGGAGCCTTACGGAACTGTCGAAATCGCCGGGATCAAGCCGGCGCGTTGGAGGGGAGTGCATCGACATTCCCTTTTCGGAACCAAACCCTACGGATGAGAAAGAGCCCATCCAACCAGTCGAGACAACGGTGGCCGCTGCGCAGCCACCGCGTCTCACTTTAATCGTTAGCCGAACCAAGAACACCTTTCCAGTCCATGCGGAAGTCCAACAAGCCCATTGGCGGTAGCACGCGGAACACTCTGTGTCCGAGTTCTGCCCGTCGGGAGCCAGCCGGTTATTGTGGAGACATGGATGTGGCCGGGTTCGCTCGGAGTAGCCGCTGGGTCAGCGCACTGACCTTCCGCCCGTTGTTGCTACGGGCAGCCTGCGAAACACACCGAACCAAAATTCAGAAGCAGCGGTTCACACTGCCCAACTCACGGCGTCAATTAAGCCTGGCTGGTAGGCGGTGCCTGTGGAGAGTTGAAGTAGGACACCCGGAGATGCGGCCTGAACCACTGCATTGAAGAATCCAGCTTTCATTTTATGTCCCAGAGCACCACACACAGAGATCACCACTACAGCATTACTCTCCGATGCGATGAC